>NZ_JBHVUS010000036.1:53811-89390 GCF_042884005.1 Kitasatospora sp. NPDC058162 | reverse complement strand
TTTCGGGCGCTGTTCCCCGTGGTTGGGCCCGGGTCGACGGCCCGGGGGGGGGGGGGGCCGCCCCGCCGCGGCCGCCGCCCCGACTCGTCCGGATGCCCCGGTGCGCGTGCAACGCACCGGTTCTGCGACGACGTTGATGAGATGAACACCGTCATCGTGCTCGAACCCGACATCCCTACCAACATCCGGCTCCTCGGCCCCGGCCACCAGCCCGCCGATCCGGAGAACCCGGTGCGCCTCGCGCACGCCGCCCCCGCGGAGGCCTCCGGCGTCTGCGGCCCGCACACCCTGTGCGGCCTGGACACCTCCGGCATGACGCTCGCCCCGCACCGCTCCACCGACCGGGGTCGGCCACGTGCGCACTGGAACGCCTGCCGGAACTGCCGCGCCGTCGAGGAGGGCGCGGCACCCCGCACCCCGGCTCCGGTCGCACCGGCCGCTTCGGACGGCCCTGAGCTCGACGCCTTGCCCGGGTAGACCGGCGCGATCCCGGTGGCCGCCGCGCTCAGGCCTCGCCGCCGGCCACCGGTCCGTCCAGTTCGTCGGGGTCGACGCTGAGCGTAACGCCCCCGTACGTCTCGTCGGCGCTGCCCCGGTACTGGTGGATGCGGTTGCCGGCCCACAGGTCGTCGGGCAGCCCGTCCTGCCCGGTGGTGGTCGGGCGACCGTCCCAACGGGCGTACCAGATCGCGTCCGGCAGCGGGCCGCGGCCGGCCCGGGCCGCGGCGACCAGGTCCGCGATGCCGGAGGACATGCTGGAGTAGAAGCCCGACCGGTAGCCGGCCGCCCGCAGGGCCTTGGTCCAGCCGACGGTGAAGTCGACCACCGCCCGACTGCAGACCGCGTCGCCCGTCGGGTAAGCCTCCATGTCGAGGTACACCGGACTGCCCGGCCCCAGCCCCAGCTCCCCCAGCGCCGCCGCGGCCTCGGCCGCCTCCTGCCCGCCCTGCTCCTCGGCCCGGTCCGGGTCGATCCGCAGCGGCTTGTCCGGGCGAGTGGCGCAGGGCGCCTGGAGCCCGACGTGCGTGGGCACCAGCTGCCAGCCCATCGCCCGCACCTCGGCGACCCACTGCGGCGTCAGCCGGGGCTGCGCGCAGCCGCGCTGTCCGCCGCTGCTGTAGATGTTCACCGCGCCGTACGGGGAGGCGGTGCGCCAGACGTCCAGGGCCTCCACCGGCGGGGCCGTACAGGCGTCGAAGCCGGGCCCGGCGTACCGGTACTCGGGCGGCGGTTCCGGGGCGTCGTCGGGCGGCGCGGCGGCCGGGGGTGCGGGCCTCGCGGCCGGGGACGCCGCCACCCGTACGGCGGCCGGCGCCGCCCCGCCGGTCGCGGCGGCGGCGGGCACGGTGGCGGTGACGGTGGCGGGGAGCAGCACGAGCGGGACCGCGAGGAGCGCGGTCGGGGGAAGAAGGCGCATCCCTCCGTCCTAACCCTCTACGGCCGGGCGGGCGGGCCACCGTGCCGACGCACGGTGCCCGTTCACCCGTATTCCCGACACCGGCCCCGGTCCGCGGGCAAACCCTTGCCCCCTTGCCCCCCCGGCCCTCCGCCCCAGCCCTCCGCCCCCGCTCTTTGCCTCAGCCGTGCCCGTCGGTGCGACTGCGGTGCAGGGTGAAGGTGTCCACCGGGGTGAGGTCGCCGTGCGGGCCGTCGAAGGTGTAGTAGGTGACCCGCATCGTGGTGGTGCCGCCGCGGCGGTCGCCGGGGTCGACCTCGAAGGCGGCGAAACCGTGGGTGTGGGTGCGGTCCTGGTAGGCGGCCCAGGGGGCGTCCTCGGTGAGCCAGATCGACTCCCGGTACGGCGCGCCCGGCGCGGGCTTGTCCTCCAGGCCGATCACCACCCGGCCCTGGGGTCGCTCGAACAGGTCGTCCTGGGTGGTGGCGGCGTTGCCCCCCGCACCGATGACCATGTGGACGGTGCCCCGGCCGGTGTCGGCCAGCCGCGGGTCGGTGCCGGTGGGCACCGGGGTGCGGGCGTCGTTCGGCAGGGTGCCGCGGACGGGGTGGGAGCGCTCGTAGTAGTGCTCGTGGCCGCTGACCACCAGGTCGACCCCGTAGGCGTCGAACAGCGGTCCCCAGGCCTCGCGGATGCCGAGGTCGCTGCCGGAGCCGTGCTTGGAGCTGGAGATCATCGGGTGGTGCATGCAGACCACGATCCAGTCGATCCCCCGGTTGCTCCGGGCCGTACGCAACTCCCGCTCCAGCCAACGCTGCTGGGCTCCGCCGGAGTAGCCGCGCAGGTAGGTCTCGCCGGAGTTCTGGATGGCGACGTCGTCGTTGGCGAGGCTGATGAAGCGCACCGAGCCGACGGTGAAGGCGTACCACATGCCCCGGGTCTCCTGGTCGCGGTCGGCGGTGGAGTCGGGGAGGGTGAAGTAGGTCTGGTAGCCGTCGGCGCCGATCGGGCCGTTGCCGCCCTCGTTCTCGTGGTTCCCGGCGCAGGGCATCCAGGGGCGCAGCCGGGTCGAGCGGCTGTTGTTGATGAACCAGTCGGCCCAGATGGCGGTGCGGCTCTGCCCGTGCCGGCCGCCGTAGGAGGCGTAGCAGAGGTCGCCGTTGACCAGGTTGAACAGCGGACCGACGCGTTCGACGGCGGCGACGATGTCGGCGGCGTGCGGGGAGCCGATCTGGCTGCTCATGTACACCGGGTACTTGCCGAGCGGTGAGGGCATGCCGTCGGGGAAGACCAGCCGGCGGCGCAGGTTGGGGGTGGCCTGGTCGCCGAAGCTGGTGAAGGTGAACGGGGTGCGGCCGCGCGGGGCGGTGGTGAAGCTGCCGGTCTCGGGGGTGGCGCCGTCGTGCCCGGCGGCGTAGAGGTACGTGGTGGCCGGGCGCAGGCCGGTGAGCCGGGCGTGGTGGACGTACACCTCGTCCTTGCCGAGGGAGTCCCGGTAAGTGCGGGTCTCGGCCTCGACCACGGTGCCGGGCCCGCCCTCGGGCGAGCCGAGTCGCACGTGCGGGCGGCGGACGGACTGCGGGGTGATCCAGGAGACGGTCATCTCACCGGACGGGTCGCTGCCGAACTGCAGGTGCAGGCCGCTCACCCCGGGCGCACCGGTCCGGTGCGGCCTGGTCTGCAGCAGCGGGCTCGCGGGCGGGTCGGTCGCCCCGTCAGCCACCCCGTCGTCCGCCGCCGCCGGCTCGGCGACGGCACCCCCGCCGACCAGGGCGGCCCCGGCCGCCGACGTGCCCTTGAGGATGGACCTGCGTGCGATCGTCATGACGCTCCGTCTGCCGAGTGGGGGTTCGGACCGCAGCACTGTAACGACATGAGCATGACGAGGCCACCGCTTTTCCGACGCCCGGTCAGCTCCCCGCCGCAGGCGTCGGCCCGGGTCAGCGCAGCCCCGGGAGGCTGCGCAGTTCCCCGATCCGCAGCAGCCGTGCGGCGGCGAGGAACAGCAGCGCCATCGCGACGCCGCCCGCGAGCAGCGAGACCGCCGACACCCAAGGGACCGACGCCAGGCCCTGGTTGCAGGCACGTGCGGCGAACCAGCCGACCGCCCCGGCGAGGGCGGCGGCCGCCGTCAACTTGGCGTAGGTGCGGCAGACGCGCCGGCCGTCCAGCAGCCCCCCGGTACGGCGCCGCAGCCGCAGGGCCGTGAGCAGCAGGCCGACCGCGTACGACAGGGCGTAAGCGGCGGCCATGCCGGTGACCGCCCACCGCGGGGACAGCAGTCGGTGGCAGGCCACCGCCAGGGCGATGTTCACACCGCCGATCCACAGCGCCACGCGGAACGGCGTACGGGTGTCCTCGAAGGCGTAGAAGCCGCGCAGTAGCAGGTACTGGGCCGAGAACGGGATCAACCCCAGCCCGAAGGCCTGCAGCATATGGCCCAGCGGGGCGGTCGCCGCGGCGTCGGCGGCCCCGTGGGCGAACAGCAGCCGCGCGACCCGCGGGCCGAAGACCGCGAAGAAGAACGCCGCCGGCACGATGACGACGCCGCTCACCCGGAGCGCGCGGGAGAGGTCGGCGCGCAGGTCGTCGAGACGGTGCTCGGCCACCGCCCGGCTCATCCGCGGGAGCAGCACGGTGATCAGGGACACCGTGACGACCGCCTGGGGGAGCATCCAGATCTGCTGGGCGTAGCTGTAGGCGGTGTAGCCGACCCCGTCGCCGGGCAGGGCGGAGTCCGCGGCGGAGGCCAGCCGGGTGACCACGGTGCCGGCCACCAGGTTGGCCAGCACGAACAGCAGCGTCCAGCGGGCCGCACCCACGCTCCTGCGCAGCCCGGTGCCCCGCCAGTCGAAGCGCGGCCGCAGCCGGAAGCCCGCCGCGCGGGCGTACGGGACCAGGGCGAGCGCCTGGAGCGCCAGGGCGACAGTGGTTCCGATGCCGAGCAGCCTGACCTGGGCCCCGGTGATGTCCTCGACCTTCGCCGGGGCCGTCATCAGGCCGAGGTAGAGGCCGAACACCGTGATCAGCACGAGGTTGTTCAGGACCGGGGTCCACATCATCGCCCCGAACCGGTTCCGGGCGTTCAGGGTCTGCCCGAAGATGCCGAACACCCCGTAGAAGAAGATCTGCGGGAGCAGGAAGCGGGCGAAGACCACGGTGAGTTCGAACGCCTCGTGGGTGGCCGGGGTGTCGTCCTGGTAGATGCCGATGATCCCGGGAGCGGCCCAGGTCGCCAGCACGCTGCCGACACCCAGCACGCACAGCACCAGCGTGACCAGGCGCTGTTCGAAGGCGACCCCGCCGTCGGGGTCCTCCACCCGGGCCCTGACCAGCTGGGGCACCAGCACGGAGTTCAGCGCTCCGCCGATCAACAGGAAGTACAGGCTGGTGGGCACCGTGTTGGCCTGGTTGTACGTGGTGGCCAGCAGCCCGGTGCCCAAGGCCGCGGCCTGCAGCACCTGCCGGACCAGCCCGGTGGCCCGCGACACCACCGTCCCGGCAGCCATCAGGGCGGAGGACCGCACCACCCCACCGGCCCCGGCCCGCTTGGGAGCCGCATGCCTCCCGTGCCCCGCAACAGGCCGTTCCGACCGCTCGGGCGTCGTCTCCTCGATCATGGCCACAATCTACGGTCCGAAGCCCAGCCCGGCCGTATGGATCTCCAACTCCACTTCCTCCCCTGCCCGTTCGGGCCAGTGGTGCGCCCGGTCGGCTACGGCGGTAGGTTGTCCCGATGACCGATTCCCTCCCGCCCGGCGGCATCGTGCTCGGTACGGACGAACTGACCGCCCGATGGGCCGACGCGTGGCGGCCGGAGCAGGCCGCGGAGCGGTTGGACGGGCTCGGCGCGACCTGGTGCGTCGCGGCGGGCTGGGCACTGGACTTGTTCCTCGGACGGCGGACCCGGCCGCACGGCGACCTGGAGATCGCCCTGCCCGCGGCAGGCTTCCCGGAACTCCGGGAGCGCTTCCCCGAGTACGCGTTCGACGCGGTCGGCTACGGGCGGGTCTGGCCCGCAGCGGACGCGGCGGCACTGGCGGCCACCCACCAGACCTGGCTGCGGGACCCGTCGAGCGGGCAGTTCCTGCTCGACGTCTTCCGCGAGCCCCACGAGGGCGCGACCTGGATCTGCCGCCGGGACGCACGTCTACGGTTGCCGTACGATGCGATCATCGAGCGGACGGCCGACGGAATCCCCTACCTGGCACCGGAGTTGGTGCTGCTGTTCAAGGCGAAGGCGACGCGCCTCAAGGACCAGGCGGACTTCGACGCCGTACTGCCGTCACTGGACGTCACCCGGCGCGCGGCCCTCGGCGGGTGGCTGGAGCAGGTGCACCCCGGCCATCCCTGGCTGGCGGCCTTGCCGGGGTGAGCGGCCCGGCAACTGACAGGAGAGCAGCGGGACATGGAACTGACCACCGGTGACAGGCGAGCGATGGCAGCCGTGGGGCTGATCTGCGTCGGGGTGGCGGCCTGCTACGTCTGGGGCGTCGATGAGAGCGGATCCGACTTCCCGCTCCCGTACAAGCGGCGGCCCGCCTCGCTCCTCCTCCGGATCGATCTGGGCGACCCGGACGCGCGGAACACCACCGTGGCAGCCGACGACCGTACGATCACGCTGGACGCCTCCTGGAGCGGCTGCGACTACCGGCCCGACCTGGTGGTGAAGGAATCGGCCGACCAGGTCACCCTGCTGCTGAACCGCCGCGACGCCTCCGGCCCGGACATCGGCTGCGAGGACGGCGGCATCGCCCAGCTCAAGGCCGTCCTGCACCACCCGCTCGGCACCCGCCCCCTGACCGACGCCGTCACCGGCCAGCCGGTCCCCCACTCCCACGCCCACGGCTGACGGCGTCACCCGGCACGGCATCTGCCGGGACCAACGGCTCCTCGGGGTGTGACCCAGATACGGCAGAAACCCGCCAGAACTTGATCTCGGGTTGAGCCGGCGGTTCACCACGTCATGCGTTGGGCTGTCGTGGCTACAGGCTTTCTGCCTCGCGGCATGATCTCGGGCGGCACGATGCGGCGCGATGCGGCGCGCTGCGGCACGGTCGGCTTCATGTCGCTGACCTGGACGTGACGCTACGACGCCTCACCGCGAGTGGAAATAAGATCGCCACGAGTGGGGTTGGCGAGGGAAGTTTGCCGTTTCAGGAGGGGTCATGCGAGCGATTCAGATGTCCGAAGTGGGCGGTCCCGAGGTGCTGCGACTGGTCGACATCGATCAACCGACGCCGGGCCCGGGCCAAGCGGTCGTGGAGGTCGCCGCATCCGGGGTCAACTTTCTCGACGTCTACCACCGCGAAGGCCGGTACAGCGTCCCGCTGCCCTTCACCCCGGGCGCTGAGGGCGCCGGCACGGTCGTCGAGGTCGGGCCCGGCGTCGCCGACGTCGCAGTCGGGGACCGGGTCGGTTGGGTGGAGATACCCGGCACGTACGCCGAGCGGGCCGTCGTGGACTCCTCCCGGCTGGTGCCGCTGCCCGACGACATCGACTTCGAGACAGCCGCCGCCGCGCTCCTCCAAGGCATGACCGCGCACTATCTCGTCAAGGACGCCTACCCGGTCCAGGGGGGCGACACGGTGCTCGTGCATGCGGCTGCCGGTGGCATGGGGCTGCTTCTGACCCAGCTCATCACCCATCTCGGCGGCAGGGTGATCGGCACGACGTCGACCACGGCGAAGGCCGAGCTGGCGAAGCGTGCCGGGGCCGCCGAGGTGATCCTTTCCTCCGCAGTCGACGATCTCGCAGCCGAGGTGAGGCGGCTCAACGGCGGTCAGGGACTGCCGGTCGTCTTCGACGGCGTCGGCGCGCACACCTTCGACGCGAGCCTCGCCAGCCTGCGAACCCGCGGCCATCTCGTGCTCTTCGGCGCGGCAAGCGGTGCCGTGCCGCCGTTCGATCCGATGCGGCTCGCCCACGGCGGTTCGCTGACCCTGATCCGGCCCAGCCTCGGGGACTACATCGCCGATCGCTCCGAACTGCTCCGACGGGCCGCCGATGTGTTCGAGTGGGTGCGCTCCAAGGCGCTTGAGGTCACCGTGACGGGCCGCTACGCACTGTCCGAGGCCGCCCTGGCCCACAGCGATCTGGAGGCTCGGCGTACCACCGGCAAGCTGCTCGTCGTACCCGATGCGGCCGCTGTCGGACGCCGCGAGGAGACGCAGAGCTGATCGCGGGTGACGAGGTCGGGGATCTTGGAGACTGGGAGGGCACGGCCGACCGTCATCGCCAAGATCCCCGACAGCGTCAGGCACTCAACAGGCCAAGACCAAGTTCTGGCGGGTTTCTGGCGTATCCGGGTCACACCCCTTCCAGGTCCGCGGCGAACAGCGGGCCGTAGCGGTCGGCGGAGGGCGCCACGATCGCCCGGATGCCCGTGTTCGTGCCCAGGACGAAGAGGGCCAGCAGGAGGCGGCCGCTGGAGCACGTCGCGGTCGACGCGCTCGTACGCAGCAACCGAGGAGAACTCCTCGGCGACGCCGGTGAGGAAGTCGGAGTTCCTCAGCACGTCCAGGAGGTCCAGGACGCCTCACCGTCGTAACGACCTCGTCCTTGAGGGCCTGGAGGCCGGCGGGGTCGGCCAGCGGTTCCGGCTTCGGCACGTGAACCACGGCTCGCCCTTGCGGGTGGTGACCTTCACCCCGCCCGCCGAGCCGTCCGCGAGCGCTCGCCGAGAGCCCGTCCAGGGCCGCGGTCATGCGCTTCTTCAGGTCCGCGATGAACGCCCTGCGGGTTCAGGGGCCGGCGGAGTACGGCGTAGTGCACCGCGCGGGTGGCCTCGAAGGCGCCGGGCAGATCGTCCTCCGGATTGCACCAGCGGGCCGCGCCCTCCACGTAGGCAGACGCGCCCGCACCTGGCTCTCCCTCAGCCCGGCCGGCGACCGAGCCCTGCGGGACGAGGTCGCCCGGCTCAAGCGACTCATCCACCGGATCGAGCAGGCCGACCCGGCCCCGGAGTCCTGACCGGACCCCTCCGCCCTCGGCCCTTGCCGGTCAGATCGTCCGGGCGGGGTCGTCCAGCCAGGCGGTCCAGCCGTCCGGGGCGACGGTGAGTCCGAGCCGCTCGACGCCGGGCTCGTCGGCGTCGCGCCACCAGGTGAGGGTGCGTTCGAAGTCGTCCCACAGCCGGCGGCCGCCGTACTGGCGGACGCGGTGCTCGCTCTCGCCGTCACGGAAGGTCGCCGCTGCCCAGGCCGGGACGGTCAACGAGTAGAGCCACAGCGTCCGGGCGCCGTCCTGGTGGGACTGGACGGCGTGGACGACATCGCGAAGGCGTAGCCCGGCAGCGAACGGGAACGGGTCGAACCGGCCGTGCGCGGGCAGTGTCGCGGTGGTGGTGTGCTCGGTGACGGTGCCGCCGGCGGCGGGATGCTGCGGCCACCGCAGGCGCTGGGAGCGCATCTTCATGAACTCGACCGGCCGGCGGAACCGGCCGGACGCGGTGCCGTCGCCGTGGACGGTGAGGCGGACCAGGGCGTCGGCGTTGGAGTAGTGGGTGCCGAACGGTGCCAGGACCAGGCCGCCGGGGCGGGTCTGCTCGATCCAGGGCTGCGGGAACTCCCGCAGCCCGTAGGTGGCGATGATCCGGTCGTACGGGGCGCCGAGTGGGTGGCCGAGCGCGCCGTCCCCGCGGACGACGTGCGGGCGGTAGCCGGCCGCGTGCAGCGCGGCGCGGGCCCGGGCGGACACGGCGGCGTCGATCTCGACCGTGGTCACGGCGTCACCACCGAGCCGGTGGGCGAGCAGGGCGGCGTTCCAGCCGGTGCCGGTGCCCTGTTCCAGTACCCGCATCCCGGGTTCCACCTGGAGGTCCGCCAGCATGGCAGCGACCAGCGACGGCATCGAGGCCGAACTGGTCGGCACCGTGCCGGGCTCGGTTCCCCGGTGCTCGCCGTCGTCCCACTGGGTGATGATCGGGATGTCCGCGGCGGCGGCCGCCATCCACCCCCGCTCGTCGACGCCCCGGTCGACGGCCCGGCTCCTGCCGGTGGCCATGTCGTGCGCCCACACCAGCTCGGGCTGGAACAGCGCGCGCGGCACGGCCTCGAAGGCCTGCGCCCACTCCTCGTCGACGGGGAAGGGCCACCCCTGCGCGGGCGCGAGCGTCACGTGTGGCGTCCCCCGTCGAGCTTCCATGCCCGTGCTCCGTCTCCTCGCTGCGCCGATGCCCTCCCGGGAGGCTCCCCCGTGGGTGACGGCGGGTCAAGAGCGTGCGGGAGCGCTGCGGCAGCGCGCACCGAAGGTGCCGGACAACCCCCGTACGGGCGTGGCGCGGTGGGCTCAGCCCGTCGGCCGCTGCAGCTCCTTGACCAGCAGGTGGGCGTTGGCGAGGTCGGGTCGGTGGCCCGGCGCAGGTGCCGGAGCGCCTCGTCCCGGTCGCCCTGCGCCAGCAGCTCGAGCAGCGCGCCGTGCACTGCGCGCCGTCCTGGGCGAGCCGGGTGGCGGCCGCCGCCCGGTGGTCGGTGGCGGCGGCCTGGGCGGTGCCGACCCCGGCGATGCCGATGGCGGCGGCGCATATCGCGGCGATGGCGCTGGACTTGAGCAGGTGGGAACGCACGGTGAGGTCCTTGCCGGTCTCAGGGTGGGTGAGGGCGACGCGTCGAACGCCCGCTGCCGCGGCGGAGGACCGGGCCCGGCCTCACTCCGCCCCGACCTCGGGCCGGGTACAAGCCAAGGACATGGCGAAGCGTCGATCAAGGTGATCTGATGATCACTTGAGCATTACCGACCAGCAGCCCGCGACTCGGGCCGGATGGCGGGGTGCCACCCCGTCATCCGGCGGGCCGAGCCCCCGAACAGGGAAAGTCCGGGCACGCCGCGGCCCCGGCGGCCGGGGCTCCGCCGGGGCCGGGGCGGGTCGGGGGTCAGGGGCAGTGCTTCCAGGCGAGGTGGTAGACGGTGTTGATGTTGCCGTCGGTCGAGTCCATCGTCATGAAGCTGGTGGTGTGCGCCTGGTCGGAGCTGCCGCCGGCGACGCGCAGTTCGGTGTTGATGTTGAAGTTGCGCTCCTCGCCGCAGGGGGCGAAGACCAGGGCGGCGACGTCGACGCTGTCGGTGGCCTGCCAGTTGTCGTCCGTCGGGCCGTCGAAGCGGTGGCTCTGGTAGGTGGTCTGGGGGTCGCCCTGGAAGTAGTAGTTGGCCCGTTCGACGCCGCTCGCGCCCTGCTCGAGGTGGGCGAAGCCGCGGTAGTCGGCGGAGGCGATGGCGTAGGTGAAGCCCTGGGGGACGTGCACGCGCAGGTCGAGTTGGCAGTTCTTCCGGAAGTCGGTGGGCTTGGAGCCGACGCCCACCTGGGCGAGGTAGCTGCTGTACGTCACGGTGAAGGCGGTGTTGTCCGGTGAGACGGCGACGGCGGCGGTTCCGGCCGGACAGCCGGAGCCGTTGACGGTCGCGACGTCGATGACGATCCGGTCCGGCGGGGTCGGCAGCGAGTCGCCACCGAAGGCCGACGGGCCGAGCAGTGCGGCGGAGACGGTGGTGGTGACGGCCAGGGCGCGGAGCAGCATGGGCTTCCCCTTCGATCGTCCACGGAGGCACGGAGGCACGGAGGTGCGGAGGTGCGGCGACACGGAGGCAGGCGGCACGACCGCGCTCCGGGCGCGGCCCGCACAACCCCCTCGGATTTGACGTGGATATGTCAGCACACCGCGCGGACGGTACACAAGAGATGACGCATGGTCACTATCAACGGGCCCGGCGGCCCCCCGGGTGACCTGCGGGCGTGGGGCGGACGGCAAGCGGAACGGGGCCCGCATAGTCGGAGGGCTGATCACACCTTCCGATCGTGAGACGAGCCGACCATGCCCCTCCCCCGCCGCCTGACCGCCGTCCCGGCCCTCGCCCTGCTGATCGCCCTCCCGGGATGCGGCGCCCCGACGCCGACGCCCGACCAGGCACCGACGCCGAACCCGACCCCCAGCCAGACCCCGACCGGGCCACGGCCGTTCACCCTGGTCGCCACCGGCGACGTCCTGCCGCACACCGAGATCATCCAGCAGGCCAAGGAGGACGCCGGCGGCACCGGCTACGACTTCACCGCCATGCTGGCCGGCGTCAAACCCCTGATCAGCGGCGCCGACCTGGCGATCTGCCACATGGAGACCGTCTACGGCGCCGACGGCGGCCCGTTCACCGGGTACCCGGCGTTCAAGTCCCCGCCGCAGGTCGCCAAGGCACTCAAGGACGCCGGGTACGCGTCCTGCGACACGGCGTCCAACCACACCCTGGACGACGGCCCGGCCGGCATCCGCCGCACCCTCGACGCGATGGACGCCGTCGGCCTCGCCCACACCGGCTCGGCCCGTACCGCCGAGGAGGCCGGGAAGCCCGCGCTGCTGCGGGCGGGCGGTGCTACGGTGGCCCAACTCGCCTACAGCTACGGCACCAACGGCATCCCGCTGCCGAAGGACGAGCCCTGGGCGGTCAACCTGATCGACCGGGACCGGATCCTCGCCGACGCCCGCGCCGCCCGGGCCGACGGCGCCGACCTGGTGGTGGTCAGCATCCACTGGGGCACAGAGTGGCAGGACGCCCCGAACGACCAGCAGCTCACCCTGGCCCGCGAACTCGCCGCAGCCGGCGAGGGCCCGGGCCGGCCCGACGTCGACCTGATCCTGGGCACCCACGCCCACATCCCCCAGGCCTACGAGAAGATCGGCGACACCTGGACGGTCTACGGCCTCGGCGACCAGCTCGCCGGGCACATGTTCACCCACGGCGACACCGAGGACCCGCGCGGCAACTGGAGCTCGATCGCCCGGTTCACCGTCAGCCCACCGGCCGGGCCGGGGCAGCGGTGGACGGTGAGCCGGGCCGAGTTCATCCCGCAGATCACCGACCTCGGCCCGCCCTACCGGGTGCTGGACCTGCGCGAGGCCGTCCGCCGCAACCCCGGCCGCGCCGACTGGGCCCACGCGCTGGACCACATCCGCACGATGGTGCTCAGCCGCGGCGCCGGCACGGCGGGGCTCACCATGGCGCAGTGACGGCCTGGCACGAGCCCGCGGCCGGCGGCCCGCAGCTCACACGCAGTAGCCGCCCAGCCCGTGCTCCAGCAGGTCGAACGCCTGCCGCGCGGCGGCCACCGCATCCGGACGGACCGCCTCGGCCGTCTCCCCGGCCGCCAGCCGTCGGACGTTCTCCCGGACCAACTCGGCCTGGACCCCGCACAGTTGGGCCGCCACCGTACGCGCGACCGCATACGCCACCGTACGCGCCGCGACGTCCCCCGGACCGGCTCCGGCCTGCTCGGCGAGCGCGGTGGCGAGCGCCTCGACCGTACGGGTGGACTGCTCCAGGACGCGCAGCCGCAGACTCGGCGCGGCGAGCGCCATCCGGTGGAAGGCGAGGACGTGAGGGTCGTCGTCGAGACCGGTCACCACGTCGTGCCGGTCGAGTGCGGCCAGGAAGTGCCGGCGCAGCGCCCCGACCGCGGACTCGCCGGGGGCCCGGCCGAGGACGACGGCGACGATGTCGTCGAAGTGGTCCTCGAAGCGGTGCAGGACCAAGTCCTCCTTGGTCGGGAAGTGGTTGAAGACCGTCATCGTCGAGACCTCGGCCGCCGCCGCGACCTCGGAGACGGGGACGTCGTCGAAGCCGCGCTCCAGGAACAGCGCGATCGCCGCCTCGGAGACGACACGCCGTGTCTGCTGCTTCTTCCGCTCCCGCAGACCGCCGGTCCCGTCGCTCCCGTTACTCCCGTTGCTCATGTCGGCACGCTACCACTTCGCTTATGTCGCTCAAAACTTTTATTGACAACAGTCTTTTAGTGACTATAAGAATCTCCTCGGGAGGTCGAGGTCGCCACGGGGCGACCGCACCCAGGAGGAGGTTCTGATGCGCAGCACAGCCATGGTCGGGGCGCCGCCCGGGGAGGGCGCCGGTCCGCCGATGAGCCGCAGGCACGTGGTGATCGCCGTGGCGGGCTGCTTCGCCACCCTGTTACTGGGCCTGCTCGACCAGAACATCGTCAGCGCGGTGTCCTGGACGATGGTCAAGGAGCTCGACCCACTGCACGGCGTGGACCACCTGCCGTGGCTGCTGACGGCCTACACGCTGGCCGACTGCATCGTGCTCCCGCTGTACGGGAAGCTGGCCGACGTCCACGGCGCCAAGCGCGTCTACCTGTTCTCGCTCGGCATCTTCCTCGCCGGATCGGTCCTGTGCGGCCTCGCGCAGAACCTGCCCGAGCTCATCGCCTTCCGGGCCGTGCAGGGCGTGGGCGGCGGCGGACTGATGTCCGTGACCATGGTGGTCCTCGGGCTGCTGACAAGGCCGGGCGAGGCAGCGGCGGCGGAGGGGTCGGGCAAGGCGGGCATGGGCGGGATCATGGTGGGCCTGGGCATCGTGCTCGGCCCGGCGGCTGGCGGGCTGGTCGCCAACCACCTGAACTGGCGCTGGGCCTTCTACCTCAACATCCCGCTGGGAGTGGCCGCCTTCGTCACGTCCGTACTGCTGGTCCGGCTCCCGGTGACGCCGGTCAGGCGCCGCATCGACTTCCTGGGCGCCGGCCTGATCGCCGCGGCGGCGAGCGCGCTGCTGATGATCTCCCAGTGGGGCGGCAAGGACTACGCCTGGACCTCGCCGACCATCGAGGGACTGGGCGCCGCCGCGATCGTCCTGCTGGCCGCGTTCACCTGGCGTCAGACCACCGCGGCCGAGCCGATCTTCACACCGGCCCTGCTACGCAACCCGGTCTTCCGCGTCATGGTGCCGCTGGGCTTCTTCGGCGGCATCGGCCTGGCCGGTTCGGTGGCCTACCTGGCCGGCTACCTCCAGGAGGCCCGGGGGCTCACCCCCGCCGGCGCCGGCCTGCTGTTCTTCCCGATGGCCGTCGGCATGATCATCGTCGGCGCGCTCTCCGGGAAGGCCATGGTCAGGATGGCCGGCCGGTACCGGTACCAGCTGCTCGCCGGTCACCTGCTGGTCGCCGCCGCGATGGTGGTCTTCACCGGCCTGGGGACCGACACCCCGCTCTGGTTCCTCGGCTTCGGCCTGTTCCTGCTCGGCCTGGGGCTCGGGCTCTGCCTGGGCATCGGCCTGATGATCACTCAGAGCGCCGTCGCCCCCGAGCACCTCGGCGTGGCCACCACCTCCGTGCGCTTCGCCCAGCAGCTCGGCGCCTCGGCGGGCCTGGCGATGTTCGGCACCGTGCTCAACCGCGAACTCGCCTCGAAACTCAGCCGTGCGGCGGGCGCCGCCGACGCCGACGGCCGGTTGAACACGGCCGCGCTGCCCACCCTGGACCCGGAGCAGAAGCGCGTCGCACTGGACGCGATCGTCTCCTCCACCCACACGGTGTTCGCGATCGCCGCCTGGGTGATGGTCGTCCCGGCAGTGCTGTCCCTGTTCCTCCGGGAACGGCCGGACGTCCGGGAACGACCGGTCCGTCACGGACGCGTGCCTCGGCAGCGTCCATGACGGACCGATCCGTGACGGAACGATCCGTGACGGCACGATCCGCGACGAACCGACAGGCCCGACGTCTACGGGAGCGTTACGGCTTGCGCCCCACGCCGCCGTAGACCGAGACCGGGGCGTCGAACTGCTCCGAGGGCCCGCCCAGCTCGGGGTGCCAGTGGTTGATCAGGACCACGCCCGGGTCGTCGAGCTCCAACCCGGTGAAGAAACGTTCCACCTCGGCGTGCGAACGCGCGTGGACCTCTATCCCGGCCTCCGCGTAGCGCCGCACCCCCGCCTCCGCCGCCTTGGGCGCGTTGTCGGCGGTGCCGGCGCTCAGGGCCAGGAAGCTGCCGGAGGGCAGGGCGTCCACCAGCTTGCGGACGGGCGGGTGCGCGGCCTCGTCGGAGAGGAAGTGCACGATGTTGATCAGCGTCAGCGCGACCGGCTGCGTCAGGTCCAGGGTGCCGGCCACCGCCGGGTCGGCCAGGAACTTCTCCGGCTCGCGCAGGTCGCCCTCGACGTAGGCGGTGCGCCCCTCCGGGGTGCTGCTGAGCAGCGCGCGCGAATGGGCCAGCACGATCGGGTCGTTGTCCACGTACACCACCCGGCAGGCCGGGTCGACCGCCTGGACGATCTCGTGCAGGTTCGGCGCGGTGGGGATGCCGGTGCCCACGTCCAGGAACTGGCGGATGCCGTGCTCCTCAGCCAGCCGGCGCACCATCCGGTGCATCACGGCGCGGGCGGCGGCGGCACCGACCCGGGCCTCCGGAAGGTCGGCCAGCACCCGGTCGCCGACCTCGCGGTCGGCGGGGAAGTTGGTCTTCCCGCCGAGCAGGTAGTCGTAGACCCGCGCGGAGTGCGCCCGGTCCGTCCGCAGGTCCACCTGCGGCGGCTGCTCGAAATCCGCGTCGATCAGCCAGCTGTCCGGTCCGTTGCCGTCCATTGTCGCCCTCCCCGTCCGGCGTTTGGTCCGGACCACTCAACCACAGGACGTGAACGTCCGTCAGGCGGTTCCCGGTGTCCGCTGAATGTCACCTTCCGCCTCCCGTAGCGCGGAGGTGAACGAGGGCACCCGCATCGCCGTCAGCAGACCCAGGGCCGGGCCCGCCGTGCAGACCGTGACGTAGAACGGGATCAGCCCGAGGCCGTCGTGGTGGTCCAACCACTCGGCCAGCAGCGGGAAGGTGCCGCCGAACGCGGCGATGGTGGCCGCGTTGACCACCCCGAGGCCGACCGCCCGCACCTCGGTCGGGAACAGCAGGCCGGTGAACACGTTGAGCGTGCCGAGCACCGTCGCCACCATCATCCCCAGCAGCACGGCCACCACCTGGAACGGCAACCAGCCCCCGCGCAGCCCGGCCAGCAGGAAGCCGACCAGCGGGATCGGCAGTCCGAAGCCGATCCGGGCGACCGGCAGCAGGCCGAAGCGGTCGGCGGCGGCACCGGTGAGCAGCATGGTGACCAGGACGACGGCGAGCACGACCGTCATGAAGGAGGCCGCCTGCTCCTTGTCGATGACGTGGTAGGCGGCGGCGTACTGCGGCAGGTAGGTCAGCGCGAAGTAGTAACCGACCGTGCCGCCCAGGGTGTTGAGGAAGACGGTGAGCACCGCCCAGCGGTGGTCGCGGAGCGTGCGCAGGAACGGCGGGCGCGCGCCCGGCTTCGCCGCGGCCCGGGCGCGGTGGAACTCGGCGCTCTCCGGCGCGGCCCGCCGCACCCACACCGCGCCCAGCCCCAGCAGCGCGGCGACCAGGAAGCCCCAGCGCCAACCACCGTTCTCCAGGCCGGACTTGCCGATGGTGTGGATCAGCAGGGTGAGCACCCCGAAGGAGAGCAGCGAGCCCAGGATGATCCCGCCGTAGGAGACCGAACTGAACGCGAAGCGGTGCCGGGGCGGCGCCGTCTCCGTCATGTACGCGGCCACGCTCGGCGCCTCCCCGCCGAAGGCGAGCCCCTGCACCACCCGCACCACCACGGCCAGCACCGCCGCCCAGACGCCGATCGTCCGCTGCCCGGGCAGCGCGGCGAGGCCCAGGCTGGCGACGGCGATCACGGCCATGCCGAGGCTGAGCGCGAACCGCCGCCCCCGGGTGTCGCTGAGCCGGCCGATCAGGAACGAGCCGATCGGCCGGGCCCCGAAGCCGACCGCGAAGGTGGCGTACGCGGCGAGCGTGCCGCTGACCCCGCCCTTGCCGTGTCCGAAGAGGTCGGCGGCGAAGTAGGGGGCGAGCACGGCGTAGATGTTCCAGTCGAAGGACTCGACCACGGACCCCACCGTCGCCGCCGCCAACTCCCGCCGCCGGCCCCCGTCGTGCACCCCGTCGCGGGCCGGGGCGGTATCGATGCGATCTGTCATGGCGTCAGCATGACACCGTTCGACCAGCGGCGGAATCGGGTTGAACGGACGTCCGGGTGGCGGCTCGCCGTCTGCCTGCCGAGGATCCGGCACCGGCTCAGGATCGCCCCGCCGAAGGCCCGGTACCGACCCGCCATCGGCTCGGCATCGCCCCGCCGGGCGTCCGGTACCGGCCCGGCCGAGCCGCGGTACCCCCGTAACCGCGCCTCGCCGCCGGGCCGACGGGCGTTCATCATCCTCGCGGCGCTGCGGCCCCGACCACGACGTTGACCTGACGTTGACCTGACACTTGGCCCGCGGGGGACTACGCTCATCCGCGATCCGGGTCGGCCGGGCGGGACGGCGACACGGTTCGCCGGGGATCCGGAGGTACGGGTGGTGGCTGCGGTTTTCGCTGCGCTGCTGCGGGAGCGACGCTTGTCGATGGGCTGGAGCCAGGACGAACTGGCGGACCGTTCGGGGGTTTCGGCCCGGTCGATCAGCGCGCTGGAGGCGGGCGGGCGCCGGCCGCGGATGTCCTCGGTGGTCCGGCTCGCCGAGGCCCTCGGCGTCGACCCGGACACCCGCGCCCGGTGGCTGACCGCCGTCCGGGACGGCGACGCGCCGGAGGCCGTACCGGCACCCGACGAGGCGCCGCCGCTCCCCGCTCGGCCGCCGCTCCCCGCCGCGCAGTCGGGCCCGCGGCAACTCCCGATGGCCATCCGCCATTTCACCGGTCGGGCCCCCGAACTCCGGGTCCTCGACGCCCTGCTGGCCGATGTGACCCCCGGCTGCGGTGCGGTGGTGATCTCGGCGATCGCCGGCACCGCCGGTGTCGGCAAGACCACCCTGGCCGTGCACTTCGGCCACCGGGTGGCCGACCGCTTCCCCGACGGCCAGCTCTTCGCCAACCTCCGGGGCTTCGACCCGGCCCGGACCCCCGTCGACGCCGCCGAGGTGGCCCGCGGCTTCCTGGACGCCCTGGGTGTCCCGGCCCTGCGCGTCCCCGCCGACCCGGACGGGCAACTCGCCCTCCTGCGCAGTCGGTTGGCGGGCACCCGGACGCTGATCGTGCTGGACAACGTCCGGGAGGCGGAACAGGTCCGCCCACTGCTGCCGGGCTCCCCCACCTGCCTGGTCGTGGTCACCAGCCGGAACCGGCTGCCCGGGCTGGTCGCCCTGGACGGCGCCGTGCCGCTGGCCCTGGACGTACTCTCCCGCGAGGAGGCCCGCGAACTGTTCGCCCGCCGCCTCGGCGCCGCCACCGTCGACGAACAGCAGGACGCGGCCGACGAGTTGATCGAGCTGTGCGCCCGGCTGCCGCTCGCGCTGAACATCGCCGCCGCCCGGGCGGCCGACCACCCCGGCACCCCGCTCGACGTCTGGGCGCGCGAACTGCGCGACTCCCGGATGCGCCTGGACCTGCTCTCGGCCGGTGACAGCCGTGCCGACGTCCGGGTGGTGCTCTCCTGGTCCTACCGCGCGCTGGCCCCGCAGGCCGCCCGGCTGTTCAGGCTGCTCGGCCTGCACCCGGGCCCCACCATCAGCGTGGCGGCGGCCGCCAGCCTGGCGGGCCGTTCGCTGTCCCGGACCCGCGCCCTGCTGGAAGACCTGCACCGCGCCCACCTGATCACCGCGCCGGAGCACGGCCGGTACACCTTCCACGACCTGCTGCGCGCGTACGCCGCCGAGCAGGCGGCCGCCCTCGAACCGCCGGACGGACGGGCGGGAGCGACCCGGCGGATGCTCGACCACTACCTCCACACCGCGCACCGGGCGGCCTGCCTCGCCTACGCCGACGACGCCGCCTGGCAGCCGCTCGACCTCGCCGGCCCCGCCGCCGGGGTGACGCCCGAGGAGCTCGGCGACCGGCAGCGGGCACTCGCCTGGTACCGGGAGGAGCAGCCGGTGCTGGAGCGGGTCGTCGACTCCTCGCACGCGGCCGGGTCCGACGTCCACACCTGGCAGCTGGTCGGCGCCCAGGTGCCCTACCTGCTCAAGTCGGGGCTGTGGCAGCAGTGGCAGCGGGCGAGCGAGACCGCGCTGGCCGCCGCCGAACGCACCGGGGACCTCGGCCGCCGGGCCCACGCCCACCGCTGGCTCGGCCAGGTGCACCGCTCCCAGGACCGCCAGCCCGAGGCCCAGCGCGAACTGCGCCTGGCCCTCGGCCTGTTCGAGGCACTCGGCGACCGGCCGCGCGAGGGCCGCACCAGGCTCGACCTCGCCATCGCCCACGGCGAGGTACGGGCCGACGCCGAGGCGGTCGCCGAGTCCCGGCGGGCCCTGGAGCTGTTCGAGTCCATCGGCGACCCCTCCGGGCAGGCCCTCGCCCTCAACAGCATCGGCTGGTACCTCGCCCAGCAGGGCGAGTTGCGCGAGGCACTCCCCCACTGCCGACGCGGCCTGGAGCTGGCCCGCGAGGTCGGCAACCTGCCCGGCCAGTCGTCCATCTGGGACAGCATCGGCTTCATCCACCACCAGCTCGGCGAGTACCAGGAGGCCCTGCCCGCCTACCGGGAGTCCCTGAGCCTGCGCCGGGCGGTCGGCGACTACTTCCTCCAGGCCGACATCCACACCCACCTCGGCGACACCCACCTCGCCCTCGGCGACACCGACGCCGCCCGCGCCGACTGGACCCGCGGCCTGGCCATCCTGGAGGACCTCCAACACCGCGACGCCGACGCCGTCCGCGCCCGCCTCCACCGCCTCGACGCCACCGGCCGGCCCTAAGGCGTGTCTGACAGTTCCCGCGGGCGGGTGGCGGACCGACCCGTTCCTTGCCGGGCGGCGCCGCCCTCCGCTGACAGTCTCCGGATGTGCCGAACGGCGATGAGCGGCACGCTCACCCCGATCAGATTGCCGTACGCCACCGCCGCGTAGAAGCCGTCCGCGCTGCCGGCGGCGTGTGCCGAAGCGGCGCTGACCGCGACGATCAGGCCGAAGTAGACGGCGTTGAGCACGATGGCCCGGAAGCCGCCGCCGGTCTCCTCCATGACGGTCAGCGAGGTGAGCACGGGGCCCTGGACGGCGTAGGTGAGCGCCACGGCACCCAGGTACCTTCCGGCGGCTGCGGCCACCCCGGCGTCGCCGCCGATCAGCCGCGCCAGCGGGTCGTGCACCAGCCACACCAGCACCGCGATCGCCGCGTAGGCGATGACGGTGACCTCGATGCCACCGCGCATCAGTGCACGTATGCGTCGCCAATCGCCCTTTCCCCGCTGCTGGTTGATGGTGATCGCGGTGGCCGTGCCCAGGACCGTTCCGGGCAGCAGTACGACGTTCTGCACGGTGGACACGACCGTGAACCCGGCCACGGCGTCCTGCCCGTAGTCCCCGAGGACGCGGATGACCGCGAGGTTGTACGCGGAGATCAGGAGGAGCGACAGGGCGATGGGCACGCCGATGCGGCGCAGGTCGGTGAGGACTTCGCGCCGCCAGACCAGGACGGCCGACGGATGCCACAGCTCGGTGCGGCGCAGCAGCACCAGGCCCATGGCCAGGCCGGTCAGACCCGCGGTCGCCTCGGCGACGGGCACCGCCGCGATCCCGACCCCGGTGCCGAGCCCGAGGCCGGCCACGAGGCCGATCCGTACGCCCGCCGTGCCGACGACCAGGAGGGTGGCGTGCCGCACGTACCCGTAGCCGCGCAGGCCGGCCGCGCAGAGCTCCGCCCCGACGGCCGGCAGACTGGCGGCGCTGGTCCACCGCAGGAATGAGACGAACGTGTCCCGCTGCTCGGCGTCCACCTGGAGGAGACCGGTCAGCAGGGGAGCCGCGATCGCGAGGAGCAGGTACAAGGCCGCGCCGAGCCCGAGCCAGAACCTGGCCAGGCTGGCGGCGTTCGCCATGACGTCCCGGGGACGCCCGGCCCCCTTGCTGATCGCGGCGGCGACCTGGTGGGAGACCGCGAAGCCCACGGTCACGGCGAGGACGACGAGGCTGACCGGCTGGTACAAGGAGCGGAGGTAGACGGCGTCGTCCCCCATCCGCCCCAGAACGGCGACGATGCCGAGCTGGACGGCGAAGTTGAGGGACTCGGCCACCAAGAGCGGAACAGCGAGGCCCGCTATGGTGCGCCACACGTCCCTTCTTTCCTGGGTGGCCAGGGAGAACACACGGACCTCCGGGAGTGCGACGGCTGGGCGTGAAGGGCGAGGAGTCGCGGGACGCTATCGACATTCCCCGAGGAATGTCCACGGAGGCCCGCCGGTTCAGGCCGCTGCCGTGCACCAGCGCACGCACAACTGCTGGTATTAGTAGGGCATGCAGGAAGAGACGGCACGCTCCGCGATCGACACCTTCATCTCCGCGTTCAACGCCTCGGACGACAGCTATGTGACTGCCCTGCTCTCCCAGGCCCTGACCTCGGACGTGGTCTTCTGGGGGCCGTTGGGCCGCAGCGAGGGAATCGCGGCGGTCGAACGGTTCGTGCTGGACCTCCGGCGCCACCCGGCGGGGACCGGCACGATGGCGCGCTGCTCAGCGGTGGACATGCCTGACGAGTGGGCCCGGTACCGGTGGGTCTTCACCACCCCGGCCGGAGGCCCCCGCCTGTCGGGAACAGACGTCGTCCATCTGCGGCGGAACCTCATCGACCAGGTCATCGTCTTCGGGGGGTTTATGGCGCCGCCCTATACTTGAGCCGTCCTCGTGCGGCGGTCGTGGGGGTGTGCGCGCCCTTTCGTGGGTGTGGCGGCGCGCCGCCGCGGGGGCGCGGGGGGGGGGCGCGGGACAGGTCTGCATACAACCGGGAGTGTCGTGTCAGTTCCTCACAGGCGGCGCAGGAAGACGTCCTGGAGGAGGTTGGTGTCCCCCGGCACCAGGTTGCCGTCTCCAGCGTTGAAGATCACCGTGTCGCCGGTGGCGTCCACCCGGGGGCCGGCGGAGGTGGCCGTGCTCTGGGCGCCGTCGCGGGTGAGGCTGACGCGCTCGGTCGTCCCGGTCCACAGGTCGCGGCGGAAGACGTCGACGGCGCCGTTGGTGTCGCCGGGGACGAGGTTGTCGGCACTGGAGTCGAAGTAGATCCAGCGGTCGTCGGCGGTCAGGTCGCCGCCGGACGAGTCGCCGTCCGAAGTGGTGCCGGGCAGGCCGGTGTTGACCTTGGTGGTCCGGCCGGTAGCCAGTTCGTGGACGTACACGTCCAGCCGGGTGCCGCCGTGGCCGGGGCGGCCCGGGCCGTAGGTCGCGAGGGAGTAGAGGAGGTAGCGGCCGTCCCGGCTGACCCGGGCGTCGTAGGCCGCGTCGCCCAAGTGTCCGGCGGCGTCCAGGCTGCCGGCGGTGATCCGGCCGGTGTCGGCCTTCCAGACGTAGTAGGGGTAGTAGTGGGGCCGCGCCAGCGCGCGGGAGCCCGCCGAAGCGGGCGCGGTGACGGGGAGCAGGTTGTCCGCCCGGGAGCCGAAGCCGACCGTCGCGCCGTCGGCGCTGATCGTCGGCTTGAAGGAGTTGGCCTGGGCGGCCGAGCCGTCGGCGCCGATGGTGACCAGGCGGCTGGTGCCGGTCCAGCGGTCGGTGACGTAGACGTTGTTCTGGCCGGTGACCGCCGCGCCGGTGGCGAGGTCGCCGCGGTTGGAGACGTAGGCGACGTAGCGGCCGTCCCGGCTGATCGACGGGCTCTCGGCGTCGTAGCGGCTCTGGTCGTCGGTGGTGGGCAGGCCGCCCGCGGTGACCAGTTCGGTGCGGCCGGTCCAGCGGTCGCGGACGTAGATGTCGCTGCGGTGCTTGGACCCGCCGGGCAGCACGTTGGTGGCGCTGGCGCTGAACGCCACGTACCGTCCGTCGCCGCTGATCGAGGCCTCGAAGGTCATCGCGTTCAGCTTGGCGCCGTCGTCGGCCACGCTGGCCCGCTCGATGTGGCCGTTGCGGAGGTCCCGTACGTAGATCTCGCTGTTGTTCGGGGTGCCGGGCTGGGGCAGCAGGTCGGTGGCGGTCGAGGAGAACAGCGCGTAGCGGCCGTCGTCGCTCAGCCCGAGGGCGGTCGAGGCACCGTCGAGCTGCTCGCCCTTGGCGCCCTCGCTGACGCGGGCGGTCTCGCCCTTGGGCGGCCGGGCCTCGGCGGCGGGCATCGCGGCGCCGGCCGCGATGGCGGCCACCAGGACGGCGGCGGCGCGGGCCGACCGGCGGCGGGTGCGGGCGGTGGTCATGGATCGTCCTCCCCAGATGACGGTGCCGGGCTCGAACACCCCCGCGGCCCGGTTCGGGAAGAGCCAATCGCCCTCCCGGAGGACCGGTCAACGACCCGGCGCGAGGTCGTCCGGAAACGCGCCGCCGCCCGGATTTCCGGCCGAAACCTCCCGCTCCGCTACGCCCGTCCCGCCAGAGGCGGGCCGGCGCGGCAACAGGGTGCCGCACCGGCCCGGGGGGTCAGGCCGAGGTGCCCGTGCGGCCGCGGCGGCCGAGCAGTACGCCCGCCGCCGTACCGAGGACGCCGACCACGATCCCGGCGATGCCGAGGCCGCGGGCGGTCGAGTCGCTGCTGCTCACCTTCTCCGCCGCCGTCGTCTTGGCTGCGGCCGGCGCAGCCGGCGCACTGCCCGTCGGTGCCGGCGTAGCGGCGTCGGTGCTGTCCGCGTCGTCGGCGACCGCCGCCGTCAGGTGCAGCACCGGGGCCGGGTTCTTCGGCTCGGGCTGGCCGGCCTGGGGCTCCTCGATCCAGCGCACCACGTTGCCGTCGCTGTAGGTCTGGAGGGCCTTGAAGACGACCTTGTCCGTGCCCTCGGGCAGGGCGCCGAGCTCGACGGTGAAGTCCTGGTAGTGGCCGGGGGTGATCTGGCCGCCGGTCCAGACGACCTGCGAGACCACGTCGGTGACGTCGCCGTCGTCGGTGTGGATCGGGGTGGCGAGCTTGGTCGTGGTGATCTTGTCGGTCCAGCCGGGCACCGGCGCGACCATGGCGGACGGGACGGGGTGGTCGGTCGGGAAGTCGATCTCCACCTGGACCGTGCTCTTGGTGTCGTCCTCGTTCGGCACCCGGAAGGCGAAGGTCTGGTCGGTGGCGTTCTTCGGGACGCTGGACGGCTCCACGACGACGTGCGCGGAGGCGCTCGCGGCGGCGGCCAGCACGGTCGCGCCGGCCAGGAGGGTGGCAGCGGCCAGGCGAATCACGGGGGAAGTTCTCATGATGCGGGTTCTCCAGGGAAGGGCACGCGCGGCCGCGCGCACGGGCGGCGGGCACGACGGAGCGGCGCCGGCGCCGTACGGGGGCGCGTGCGGGTGGTGATCGGGGGCGGGAGGACGGCCGTGCCCGGGAGCGTTCCGCTCCGGTCACGCCGCCGCGTACCCCGGCGGGCCGCGCCTGATCACCACGTGCCGCAGGAAGGCCGAGCCGGCCCGGCCCGAACGGTCGGCCCCCGCCGCCCCGCGCAGAGCAGCCCCGGGGGCGTCGAGCCCGTCCCGCAGGGCCGCGAACAGGGCCAGCACGACCCGGAGTTGGGACGCACAGGCGCGCCCGGTGGCCTCGGCGGTGCGGGCCGCGAGCCGGACCAGGGCCCACACCGCCGCCTCGCCCCGTCGCAGCCACCATCCGGCGGCGAGGGTCGCGGCCAGGTGCGCCAGGAGCATCGCGGGGCTCAGCCCGACGAGCGTCGCATGGCACCAGAAGCCGATGTGGGTCGCCGCGAGGGCGCTGTGGTGGGCCGCGCCCGCGCCCGCCGTGACGTGTGTCAGCCCAGCGTCGCGACGGTCGGCCATCCCCGCCATACCCGGCATCCCTGACATTCCGGCCATGTCCGGCATGTCAGCCATCCCCGGCATACCGGCAGTACCGGGCGTACCGGCTGTACCGGCTGTACCGGCCATGCCGCCCGCTCCGCCCCGCACCGGCGCCGGGTACCCGCCCCGGGCCGCGTGGAACAGCAGGTGCAGGCCCAGCTGGCCACCCGCCAGAGCGCCGACGATCGCCCGGGCCGAACGCTCCCGGCGGGCGCCGAGCACGGCGAACGCCGCGACCAGCACCCACCCGAGCAGCAGCGCGCCGGGCGGGATCCGGTCCCCCGAGGCGAGCGCGTGCCCGGCCGCGGACAGCACGACGCAGACCGTCGCGAAGGGCAGGGCCCGCAGCACGCGAAGGTCGAGGGCGGCGGCGCGCACCGGCAGCGGCGCGGGCCCGGCATCGAGGTCGGTCATGGCGGCGCCATCATGGCACGGGATCCCTGGGGCCCGTCGGGGTCTCCCCTGATTCGTCCCCGATACGGCGCCCGGCGGCGTTTCGGCCCGCCCCGCCCCGGCTAGGACAGGCGTACAACCCGTCCGGGAAACCGGGCCGCAGCGAGATCTACGAGGACACCATCGCGGCCCGCCGGAGAGGTAGTTGAGCTTAAGCGGATCTTCAGCAAGGCCCTGCCATCCTGTCCGGGCCGCGGTTCGCCCCGGCCTCCGCCACCGCTCCCAGCACCAGGCGGCTTCCCCCGCGTCCCGGCGGCGTCCGGGCCCCGAGACGGGTACCGGAAGCCGCTCGCCCCTGCCCCGTCACCGCCAGAGGATCGGCCGACCGTGTCGCAACTCCCGCACCTCCACGAGGCATCGGCGCACCACGCCGCCGACGCGTCCCGCACGTCCGCGCCCGCCACCGGGCGCGTCGTCATCGTCTCCGCGAGCGTGGGCGCCGGGCACGACGGAGCCGCCGCCCAACTCGCCCTGCGCCTGGCCGGGTTGGGTCTCGCCGTCGACCGCTGGGACTTCCTGGACCTGATCCCCGCCGGACTCGGGCCACTGGTCTCGGAGTGCTACCGGCGGCTGCTGACCATCGCCCCCTCCGCCTACCAACGGATCTACTCCAGCACCGAGTCCACCGGGCGTCCGGGCCCGCTGATCCGGCTGATCCAGCGCAGCACCCACCGGCGGCTGCTGCGCAGGCTCCCGCCGGACACCCGCGCGGTGGTGGCCACCTACCCGATCGCCGGGCAGGTGCTCGGCAGTCTGCGCCGCCGGGGGCGGCTGGCGGTGCCCGCCGCGGTCTACCTGACCGACTTCTCCGTGCACCCGCTGTGGGTGGCGCCCGGCGTCGACCTCCACCTGGCCGCCCACCCCGTCCCGGCCGAGCAGGCTCGCGCGCACGGCGCCGAGCGGGTGGCGGTCGCCGGCCCGGTGGTCGATCCCCGCTTCACCCCGACCACCGGGGCCCTGCGCACGGCGGCCCGGGAGCGGTTCGGGCTGCCGCCGGGCGCGCCGCTGGCGCTGCTGGTGGCCGGCTCCTGGGGAGTGGGCGAGGTGGCGAAGGTGGCGGCCGAGGTGCGCGCCACCGGGGCGGCGGTGCCCGTCGTGGTGTGCGGGAAGAACCGGGCCCTCGCGGAGCGACTGCGGGCGGACGGTATCGACCACGCCTTCGGCTGGGTCGAGGACATGCCCGGCCTGATGCACGCCTGCGACGTGCTGGTGCAGAACGCCGGCGGCCTGACCTCGCTGGAGGCGCTCGCCTGCGGCCTGCCGGTCGTCAGCTACCGCTGCATACCCGGGCACGGCCTGACCAACGCGGCCGCCCTCGACCAGGCCGGCCTCGCCCCCTGGGTCCGCGACCCGGCGGAGCTGGCGTCCGTCCTGGCCGCCATGGTCGACGGGCCCACCGGGCGCCGGTACCGGGAGGCCGGGCTGGCGCTGCACCGCGACGCCTCCGGCCCGGCGGCCGCCATCGCCGCCGTGGCCGGCGTGGCGGTGTCGGACACCGCGCCGCCGGACGCCGCGCCGCAGCCGCTGATCCCGGCGCAACGACAGCACTCCGAACGACGAGCCGCCCCCGCACGGAACCTCACCCCTCGCCTCCCCGGACACCGCCCCGGCCGCCGGCTCGGCGTCGCGCTCGCGGCCCTCACCGCGACCGCTTGGCTCTCCACCGCCGGCACCCAACTCGCCGTCGCCTACGGGGGTTTCGACGCCGTCGACGCCGAGCACACCGGCCGGGCCTACCTCGTGGTGCACCCGCCGCACGGCGAGCACCTCGACGACGCCACCCTGCACGCGCTGTCCGCCGTGAAGGCCGCCGTCTCGATCGACACGGCCGAGGCCGCCGCCGACCCCGGCGAGGTCCGCCGCTTCGCGGCCGCCGGTCTCACCCTGGTCAACGCCGGCTACGGCCCGCCGTACCAGACCGGGATCGTCACCCGCCGCGACTCCGTCGAGGCGGGGGCCGGCGCACTGCGCTCCGCCACCGGCGCGGCCAGTGCCTTCTTCCTCTCCAGCCGGGACGTGGACGCCCTCGACCTCGGCCTGGCCGCCTACCACCACGAGCACCTGGTCGTCCCTGACCTCCGGATCGCCTGCGGCAGCGCGGCCACCCCGCAGCTCAAGCCCGGCCAGATCGTCCTGGTCGAATGCGGCAGCGCCGACCCGGCGGGGCTCACCACGACCCTGAACCGCCTGCTCACCTCCCACCGCCCGCCGCGCCTCGGCGCGCTGACCACCCTGTCCTGAGGCCCCCATGAAGCCCCGCGCGCTCCCGCTCCTCGGCGCCGCCGCTGCCGCCGTCACCGCCGTCCACGCGGCCCCCGTGCTCTCCACCTTCGGGCCGCTGCGCAACCGCCTGCTGCCCCGGCTCGCCGGGACCGGCCGCCCCGACCACGTCGCCCTGACCTTCGACGACGGCCCGGACCCGTTCTCCACGCCCGCCTTCCTGGCCCTGCTCCAGGAGCGCGGGGTGCACGCCACCTTCTTCCTGCTCGGGGAGATGGCCGTACGGTCCCCCGGGCTGGTGCGCGAGATCGCCGACGCCGGGCACGAGATCGCCGTCCACGGCTGGGCGCACCGCCCGCTGCTGCTGCGCGGTCCCCGCGCCACCCACCAGGACCTGCGCCGGGCCCGGGACGCCGTCGCCGAGCTGAGCGGCACCGCGCCGCGCTGGTTCCGGCCCCCGTACGGCGTGATGAGCGCGGGCGCCCACCTCGCCGCCCGCCGACTCGGCCTCACCCCCGTGCTGTGGACCAGCTGGGGCGAGGACTGGACCAGCCGCGCCACCCCGGAGAGCGTCCACCGCACCGTCACCGCCGACCTGTACGGCGGCGGCACCGTCCTGCTGCACGACTCGGACTGCACCTCCGCCCCCGCCGCCTGGCGCTCGGCCCTCGGCGCCCTGCCCGGGCTGCTCGACCACTGCTCCGCCGAGGGCTGGCAGGTCGGCCCGCTCCGCGACCACGGGATCGGGGCGGGGCACCCGGGCGCGGCGGCCTGAACCGATCCTGCGGCGGCCCGTGAACCGGTGAAGCCCTCAGCCCGCCGCCCGGTCGGGGGCCGGCTGCGACCCGGCGGCGGCGCGGGCCGCCTTGGCGCACACCCGCCGCAGCAGGGCGTTCAGTTCGGTGCGCTGGCCCTTCGTCAGCGGGGCCAGCAGCTCCTCCTGGACGGCCGCGGCGTCGCCGTGCAGCCCCTCCAGGGCGGCCTCGCCCGCGGCGGTGAGGGTCACCACCTCGTGGCGGCCGTTGACCTGCACCACCATCGACTGCACCAGCGCGGCTTCCAGCAGCTCGTCGAGCGCCCGGGACACCTCCGGCGCGGGCAGGCGCAGCCGCGCGGCGAGGTCGGGCCGGGCGTGCGCGCCCTGCCGGGCCAGCGCCGACAGCACCGCCAGGTGGGTCTGGCCCATCGAGCGGGCCCGCCACCGGTCCGCCAGCAGGGCGTCCGCCGCCCGGCCGGCCGCGGAAAGGAGGTAGACCGTCTGCTCGAAGGGACTCGACGACCCCTTCCGCCCGTCGTACACGCGGCATCCAATCGCTGGGGAGGGCTGCACCACCTCCGGTCCGGACCCCGGAGTGCCGACGCCCACGCCCGCGCCGGGCCGGGTCGCACCGGCGGTGAGCGGCCCGGAAAGCGCGGGAGGCGCGGGGGCCACGGGCACGCGGTGATGCGGACGGGCGGGAGCAGCCACACCCTATCCAGGGTCGGGCGTTCCGGTCTACATCGATGTCGTCAAACGCTGAGGTCACTGGCCGTGCGGGGCTCGCGCGAGGTGCTCCACCCGCTCGCGCGGCCCGCCTGCCGGCCGGGTCTCGCCCTGACGGCTGCTCGACGGATCTCCGGGCACGGAACCGTGTCGATCGTATAGGGATCTTTCGGGCTGCCCCATACTCGCGGTCTGTTCGAGGGTCCCGGCGCTGCGCCCGGCAGTCGACCGGGGCATCCACCCGGAGCCAGACGGAGGACACATGACCACGCCCAAGCCCGCCCCGGCCGCCGATCCGGTCGTCGCGGCGCCGACGTACCTGGCGGACATCCGCAACTTCTTCCGCCCCGAGGACGTGGCCCACATGGGCGCCAAGGGCATCGACCTCGGCACCTACGACGGGGTGAAGAAGAACGCCCTCACGATCTTCGCCCACACCTCACCGCCCAACGCGGACATGCCCCCGGACGCGGCGGGCAAGTGGAGCGCCAACCGTTCGCAGACCTTCAAGAACTGGATCGTCAACGGCTTCCCGCTCGGTACCGCCCCGGTCGGGACCCCGCCGGCCGGAGGTGCGCCGACCCGGCTGCGCAAGGACGTCACGGCCCTGACCGACGCCGAATTCGCGCTCCTGGCACAGGCGTTCAACGGGGTCATGGCCCGCGACAGCACGGCACCGGACGGCTACTTCGTCCTGGCCGGGCAGCACGGCCTGCCGGGGAGCTACTGCCTGCACCACGAGAACCGCTTCAATCCGTGGCACCGGGTGTACCTGCGCGCCTTCGAGGACGCGCTGCGCTCCGTCCCGGGCTGTCAGGACGTGACGATCCCCTACTGGGACATCTCCACCCCGCTGCCGGACCGCCTCCAGCACCCGCCGTTCGACCAGTACGTCCTGCCGGCCGACCCCGGCGCCACCGCGACGCCGCCCGTGACCGGGTTCTTCCCGTACACCACCCAGCGCTACTCGGTCGCCCAGATCACGAAGAACGTCACGGACTTCGGGGTCCTGACCGACATCACCACGTCGATGGCGCAATCCCTCTGGGGTGCGTACAACACCAACGGCTACCAGGACTTCTCGATCCAGGCCCACGACGGCGGCCACGGATCGGTCGGGCCGACGATGGGGCTCCAGGAGGTCTCCGCCTACGACCCGGTGTTCTGGTTCTTCCACTGCAACATCGACCGGCTCTGGCTGAGCTGGCAGGCCCGCGCCTCCGCGACCGACCTGGCCGGGTTCCGGACCACCCTGGCCGGGCAGGACGACAGCTGGCTCACGACGCCGTTCAACACGCTGCCGCCGTACAGCACGACCGCCGACCAGACCATCGCCACCGACATCACGTACGACAAGCTCGACCTGCCCGCCCCTGCGGAGGCCGTCATGGAGAACCTCTCCGGCAGCATCGACGCCGCCCACAGCTTCGCTATCCGCAGTACCGACCCCGTCTCGGTGCGGGTGAAGGGCATCGACCGGCTGAACATCCCGGGGTCGTTCATCGTGAGCCTGCTCGCCGACGGCGAGCCGGTCGCGAAGCGGTTCTTCTTCCAGCTGACCAACCCGCGCGACTGCGCGACCTGCGTGAAGCACGGCATCGTCAACATCGACTTCCGGCTGGCGCAGGAGCAGATCCTCGACCGGAAGCTGTCCGTCCGGATCGACGTGCCCGGCCACGCCGGGGAGATCGGTACGGCCTTCCCGCTCGCACAGGCCGGCAGCCCGACCGTCAACGCGCGGCTGCTGGTCGGCGAGGCGTAGTCGTCGCGTTGTGCCCGTTCACCCGAGGGCCCTGGGGCTCCCGGGTGAACTGCTGTACGCGGCCTCAGCGGGCGAACTTCTCCTTGGCCGCCGGGGTGACCGGGGTGAAGAAGTTGACCAGGTTGCCGTCGGGGTCGCGGAACAGCAGCGACCGGTTGCCCCACGGCATCGTGGTCGGCCCGGCGACGACGTCGGTGACGAACGCGGCCAGGTTGCGGTGGACGCGGTCCACGTCGTCGACGAGGAACTCGGTGATCACGCTGTGGTTGTCCGCCGGGCGGGCCGAGCCCGGGGCGAACAGCGGGACGGTGCGGGTGCCGGCGATCGCGAGGGTGGCGCCGCCGATCCGGAGTTCGGCGAAGTCCTCGGTGGCCCACACCGCCGCTGCCCCGGTGGCCCGCTCGTAGAACTCGACGAGGCGCGCGACGTCGCCGGTGATGATGCGGATCGAGACGAAGTCCATGGGAATCTCCTTGGCCGTGCTGGAACGTGCAGGCCACAGGCTAGGAGGAATAGTGGACAGAATCGGTCCCCTATTTGCAGCTAGGCTGCCCGCATGTCCCGACCCACCGGCCGCGTGCTGACCCTGCTCGAGCTGCTGCAGTCCGGCGGCACCCGGACCGTCGCCGAACTCGCCGACCGCCTCGGCGTCCAGGGGCGCACCGTGCGGCGGTACGTCGACCAGTTGATCGACCTGGACGTCCCCGTGGAGTCGGTGCGCGGCCGCTACGGCGGGTACCGGCTCGCCCCCGGCTACCGGCTGCCCCCGCTGATGCTCAGCGACGACGAGGCGCTGGCCGTGCTGCTCGGCCTGCTCGCCGGCCGCCGGGCGGGGCTGACCACGGCACAGCGCACGGCCGGTGAGACGGCGGCCGCGAAGATCCGACGCGTGCTGCCCAAGCACCTCGCCCGCCGGCTCGACACCCTCCTGGAGGCCCTCGCCTTCACCGAGCAGCCCGGCGACTTCGACACCCCGGACGCCGAGGTGCTGCTCACCCTCGCCGACGCGGTGCGCCACCGCCGGCCGGTCGCGGTCCGCTACACCGACCGCGACGGACGGCGCAGCGAACGCACGCTGCACGCGTACGGGATCGTCGCCCATGCGGGCCGCTGGTACGTCACCGGCCAGGACGCCCGCCTCGGCGAGGACCGGACCTTCCGGCTCGACCGCATCACGGACGCGAGGGCCCTGACCGGCTCCTTCGAGGAGCCCTCTGGTCCCGGCCCGGCGGAGCGGGTGCTGGCGGCGTTCGCCACGGCCGAGTACCGGCACGAGGTGACCTTGCGGATCCACGGGACGGTCGGGCAGATCCGTGCCCGGCTCCCGGCGAGCGTCGCCAGCCTGGAGGAGTGCGGACCGGCGGAGGCCGAGCAGTGGCGACGGGTCGAGCTGCGGGCGGAGCGGCTCGACTGGCTGCCCGCCGTACTCGCCTCGCTGGACCGGCCGTTCGCCATCGAGCGCCCCGACGAACTGCGCGACCTCGTCGCCGCGTTGGCCGAGCGCCTCGCCTCCTACGCCCGCGGCCAGGCCTGAAGCCGCGCCGCCCGACGGGGCGACGCGGCTCTCACGGGTGGGGCGAGGGCTAGAAGCTGGTCAGGCCGATCTGCTGGACGCCGTTGGTCTGGTCGGTCCAACCGCCCGCGAGGCCGCCGTCCTTGACAAGGAAGTGGTTGTCATTCGACAGGACACCGACCCGGCCTGCGGCGCGGTCCAGCTGGAGGTCGGCGACGTTGTTCGTCTCCGGCGTCCACGCCGCCAGCAGGCCACCCTCCTTCACCGACGCCGTCCCGTCGTTGAACACCACACCGATCCAGTTACCGGACAGCCGAAGCTGCTTCACGCCATTGGTCTCGTCCGTCCAACTCCCGGCGAGACCACCGTCCTTGACGATCGCGTGTCCGTCGGTGGACAGGACACCGACCCGGCCTGCGGCGCGGTCCAGCTGGAGATCGGCGACGTTGTTCGTCTCCGGCGTCCACGCCGCCAGCAGATCGCCCTCCTTCACCGACGCCGTCCCGTCGTTGAACACCACACCGATCCAGTTGCCCGACAGCCGAAGCTGCTTCACACCGTTCGTCTCGTCCGTCCAACTCCCCTTCAGGCCACCGTCCTTCACCACCGCATGCCCATCCGTGGTCAACACACCCACCCGCCCCGCGCCCTGGTCCAGCTCGAAGTCGGCAACCCCACCACGCTCGTCCACCCACGGCGCGCTCAGGTCCCCCTCCTTCACATACAGCTCACCACCGGTCGTCAGCACACCGATCCAGCTCCCGCTGATCTTGAACTTCGCCAACCCGCCACCCCACTCCGGACTCCACCCCGCCGTGAGCCCGCCCTGCTTCACCGTCAGCGCACCGTTCTGCAGCACCCCGATGCGCGAGTTCCAGGCGCCCGTCAGGCTGGCGGGGCTGATGTAGGCGCTGATCCGCATGTTGACGGCGGCGGGGACGGAGCCGACCGGGACTTCGGCGGCGGCGAGGGTGAGGTTCTGCACGGTCGCGGTCCGGGCGAAGGACGGCTCGTCCGCGCCCTGGCCGCCCCAGTCGCCGTTGGTGGTCAGAACGGATCCGTCCGGGTTGATCCGGGTGACGAGCCCGACGTGGTCGGCACGCCCGGCGCCGTTGTAGTTGTAGAGCACCGCGTCACCGAGCTGGGGGCGGTAGTCCGCCCCGGTGTGGAGCGTGCCCTTGGCCTGGCCGTAGGCGTAGAAGGTGCCCGAGGCGGCGGTCAGGCCGGTGACGTCCAGGCCCGCGTTCTGCCAGACCCAGGCGGCGAAGTCGGAGCACCAGTACTCGGGCTTGCAGCTGTTCCCGAAGGACGCGCCGCCGAGGCTGTTCGACGCGCCGTTGACCACCGAGCAGGAGCCGGCGCCCTTGCCGGAGTTGGCCAGGGCCAGGGTGGCGACGTCGCTTCCGGTGGTCGCGGAGGCGGACGGCGCGGCGAGGGTGACGCAGGCGCCGAGCAGCGCGGTCGAGAGCGGGACGGTCAGCAGGCGCAGGGCGCGGGACATGGCGAAGTGGTCCTTTCGTTGATGATCAGTCAGATGGCTTTGCACATAGCGGCGGTCGGATGCCAGCGCTTCAGAAGCTGGTGAGGCCGAGCTGCTGGACGCCGTTGGTCTGGTCGGTCCAACTGCCCGCGAGGCCGCCGTCCTTGACCAGGGCGTGTCCGTCGGTGGACAGGACACCGACCCGGCCGGAGGCGCGGTCGAGCTGGAGGTCGGCCACGTTGTTCGTCTCCGGCGTCCACGCCGCCAGCAGGCCACCCTCCTTCACCGAGGCCGTACCGTCGTTGAACACCACACCGATCCAGTTACCGGACAGCCGAAGCTGCTTCACGCCATTGGTCTCGTCCGTCCAACTCCCGGCAAGACCACCGTCCTTGACAATGGCGTGACCATCCTTGGTCAACACACCGACCCGGCCGGAGGCGCGGTCCAGCCGGAGATCGGCCACGTTGTTCGTCTCCGGCGTCCACGCCGCCAGCAGATCGCCCTCCTTCACGGAGACCGTCCCGTCGTTGAACACCACACCGATCCAGTTACCGGACAACCGCAGCTGCTTCACACCGTTCGTCTCGTCCGTCCAACTCCCCTTCAGTCCGCCGTCCTTCACCACCGCATGCCCGTCCGTCGTCAGCACACCCACCCGACCCGCACCCTGGTCCAGCTCGAAGTCGGCGACCCCACCGCGCTCGTCCACCCACGGCGCGTTCAGGTCCCCCTCCTTCACATACAGCTCGCCACCGGTCGTCAGCACACCGATCCAGCTCCCGCTCACCTTGAACTTCGCCAGCCCGCCACCCCACTCCGGGCTCCACCCCGCCGTGAGCCCGCCCTGCTTCACCGTCAGCGCACCGTTCTGCAGCACCCCGAGTCGTGGGGTCGGGGCCCACAGCGCGTCGACGATCAGCTGGGCGTCGCCGGACTGCGGCTGGTAGCGCTCGGGGAAGGCGGAGCCCTGGACGCCCTGGCACACCGTGCCGACCGGCTGGGTCTCCCAGGAGTTGTCGGGGAAGTTGGCGAGCATGTGGTTCAGGAAGGAGCTGGTGGCGTAGACCGGGTCCTCGACCTGGGCCGGGGTTCCCCAGCCGGCGCTCGGGCGCTGCTGGAACAGGCCCAGGCTGTCCGCGTCGCCGTAGGTCAGGTCGTTGATGCTGGATTCGACGATCGCGGTGGTGACGGCGATGACCGCAGCGTGGTTGTCGAGGCCCCGGTTCCGGACAGTGTTGACGATGGTCCGGGCGCAGGAGACGTTGTAGCTGTTCAGCGCACCGCGCATCCTGCCCTGGAGGCGGGGGTTGAGGTCGGCGGCTATCGCCTGGTCGGTCGCCGTGCCGTCGGGCGAGGCGGGGTCGCAGGCCACCGTGCCCGAGGGGACGGCGACGGCCATGGGCGCGGTGACGGCGGCGAGGGCGAGGCTGAGGGCGACGGCGGTCAGGCCGGTGGAGACGCCCTTGTGGATCCGGGTCATGGCTTTCTCCCTATCGAGGTGAGGATCAGTCGGTTGGGCGGCGCGGCAAGGGCGTCAGGAGGCGACCTGCTGCCAGTCGCCGAAGCTGGTGCCGGGGCCGGTCGCGGTGTTGCCCCGGGCGAGGATCGCGCCGGACGCCGACCGGGCGTAGACGTTCAGCGTCCCGTCGGGGAACCGGACCACCGAGGGCCGCCCGACGAACCCGCCACCGCTGCTGAGGGACTGCCACGCACCGAAGGCCGCACCCGGCGCACTCTGACCGAGACCGTTGACGTTCCCGTCCGCCAGCACCGCGTAGACGTGCAAAGTCCCGTCCGGGAACCGCACCACCTCCGGA
>NZ_JBHVUS010000036.1:44215-53715 GCF_042884005.1 Kitasatospora sp. NPDC058162 | reverse complement strand
GCCACCGCCATCGCACCCACCGGCGAAACCTGCTGCCAATCCCCGAAACTCGTCCCCGGACCGGTCGCCGTGTTGCCCCGCGCCAGGACCGTCCCAGACGCCGTCCGGACGTAGACGTTCACCGCCCCGTCCGGGAACGAGACCACCGACGGCCGCCCGACGAACCCACCACCACTGCTGAGGGACTGCCACGCACCGAACGCCGCACCCGGCGCACTCTGACCGAGACCGTTGACGTTCCCGTCCGCCAGCACCGCGTAGACGTGCAAAGTCCCGTCCGGGAACCGCACCACCTCCGGATCACCGGCCACCGCCATCGCACCCACCGGCGAAACCTGCTGCCAATCCCCGAAACTCGTCCCCGGACCGGTCGCCGTGTTGCCCCGCGCCAGGACCGTCCCGGACGCCGTCCGGACGTAGACGTTCACCGTCCCGTCCGGGAACCGGACCACCGACGGCCGCCCGACGAACCCACCGCCGGTCGACAGCGCCTGCCAGTTCCCGAAGGCCGCGCCGGCGACGGTGTTGCCGATGCCGTAGACGTTGCCGTCGGCCTTCACGGCGTACGCCTTGATCGTGCCGTCGGCGAACCGGACCACCTCCGCCCCGGCGGGCTGGGCCGCCGTGATCCCCACCGGCGTGACGAAGGCGCTGACGGTCTGGCCCGCGATCACGCTGCCCACCGCGCCCCGGCCCTGGGAGTAGGCCACCACCGAGGTCGAGTCGTCGTTGCCGAAGTTGCCGTTGACGACCTGGATGGTCCCGTCGGCGTCGACCCGGCTGACCAGGCCGACGTGGTCGGCGTACCCGGCGCCGTTGTAGTTGTAGACCACCGCGTCGCCGAGCTGCGGCGTGTACGAGGTCGAGGCGTGCAGGGTTCCGTTGTTCTGGCCGTAGACGTAGAACGACCCTGCCGCGGGCGTGATGCCGTCCGTCCGGAGGCCGCTGTTCTGCCACACCCACTTGGCGAAGTCGGCGCACCAGGCCTCGGGCCGGCAGCTGGTGAAGTAGCCGGTGCCGCCGAGGCTGTTGGTGTCGCAGTTGTGCTTGCCCAGGTTGGCCGCGGCGAGCCGGACCACGTCCGTGCCGGTGGCTGCCGACGCCGGTGCCATGCCGATCAGGGTCAGCACGGGTGCGGCGACGGTGGCCACGGCTGCGGTGGTGAGGATGCGACGGAGTGCGGTGCTGGGCATGGAACGTCCTTCGGGTCGTCGGGAGTTGGTCCGGCGCGTTGGTCCGGTGGTTCGGCCCGGCGGTTCGGTCCGGCCGGGCTTCGCTGCAACGACGTTCCGACAGCGGTCTGCAAGAAGGGTGCAGAGCGGCCGCTGATCACCTGGAGACGGCCACGGGCCACCGGGCCTGCAAAGCGGCCGGGGTTCCTCCATGGGACTTGCAGGGAAATTGAAGAGCCGGTCCGCAGGATGGGGGTTTCCGTCGAACCGAGGACAGTGCCATGCCTGACGACCGCTTCCCCCGCGCGCCCGCCCCGCCCGCTCCCACCTCCGCCACCTCACCCGCGGACGGCACCCTGCTGCGGGACGCCGCCGGCCGACTGGCCGTCGCGGTGGGCGGCGTCCTCGTCCCCTTCGCCGACCTGGCCGAGTTGACGGCCTGCGGCTACGACGAGCGCCGGGTGCTGCCGGTGCCCGGCCGCTTCGACCCGGAGCAGGCCCTGCCCGCGGACGGCACCCTGCTCCAGGGTCGGGACGGACAACTCACCACCCCGGTCGCCATGATGGTCGGCCGGGCCCGGCTGGACTTCGCCAGCGAGGCCGAGTTGGAGGCGGCCCCGGACCGGGGGGTCGTCAACGGCGTTCCGCTGCCGCTCTTCCGGGGCCTCCCGGTGGTGCCCGCGGACGGCACGCTCTGTCGGGGCACGGTGGATCGCGCCGGCCGGTACGATCCGCGGCCGGTCGCCCTGCTGCTCGGCGGCGCGCTGATCGCCTTCTCCGGCCCGGAGGAGGTCGCCGCCTGCGGCTACGGTGACACGGCGGTCTGGACGATCCCGAGCCGGGTCTACGACGGCTTCCGCACGGACCTTCCGGAGGGCGTGCGCCTCAGCTCACCGGGGGCGGGGACGGTCTGCACCGTGCTGGCGGGCCGCCGCGCGCCCGCCGGCTCGACGCCGGGGCCGACCTGGGTCGTGCCCGAGCGCGTGCTCCGGGCGCTGCCCCCGGCGAAGGCCTGACGGCCCGTCTCCCCCGGCGTCAGGCCAGCTCCTCCCCCGCCTCCCGGCTGCCGTACCGCTCGAAGACCCCGCGCGCCTCCTGCCAGGCCGCCTCCGCCGCGCCCGCGTCACCGGCCGCGGCCGCGAGGCGGCCGAGGTCGCGCAGCGTCCGAGCCCGCCACAGCGGCAGCCGGAGCACGTCCCACAGCTGGAGGGAGCGCCGGAGCGCCTCGCTGGCCGGTTCGAGCTCGCCCTCGGCCAGGGCCAGTTCGCCGAGCGTCCGCAGGATGAGCGCCTCGCCGAAGCCGTCGCGCAGGTCACGGCAGGTCTCCAGGCCGTCCTCCAGCGCAGCCCTCGCCGCTGTGTACTCCCCCTGGCGCATCCGCACCTTGGCCAGGGCCTGGGCGGCGTACACCGTGCCGAGCCGGTCGCCGGCCCGGCGCAGCAGGTCCTCGGCCCGGGCCGCGGTGGCGGCGGCCTCGGCGAGCCTGCCCTGGGCGCGGTCGACCAGGCTGAGCCCGCGCAGGGCGAGGCCTTCGCCGCGCAGGTTGCCGGCCGCGCGGTAGGCGGTGCGGGCGCGTTCGTGGCACTCCCGGGCCTGCGGGAAGCGCCCCTGCTCGCAGTGGACGGACCCGAGGCCGTAGCCGGCCTGGGCCTCGGTCAGCCGGTGTCCGAGCGGTTCGGCGCCCGCCAGGGCCTGGGTGAGGTGGGTCACCGCCTCGTCGTACTGGCCCTGGGTGCGGCAGACCTCGCCCAGCCCGGCGAGGGCGGTCACCTCGCCGGCGCCGCCGCCGGTGCCGCGGTAGACCGCGATGGCCTGGCGGTAGTAGTCGTAGGACTCGGCGAGGCGGTCCTGTTCGAAGCGCAGCCGACCGAGCCCGACCAGGAGCAGCGCCTCCCCGGCGAGGTTGCCGCCGGCCCGGGCGGCCGCGAGGGCGGCCTCGTGGGTCCGCCACCAGGAGTCGAACTGGTTGTGCGCCGCGAACAGCCCGAGCGCGACGCTGTTGGCGAGTCGGCAGGCCGCGACGTCCAGGCCGGCCCGCCCGGCCTCCTCGACCATCGCCACCAAGCTGTCGTGCTCGGATTCCAGCCACGCCCTGGGGTCGGCGAGCAGCTCTGCGGTCTGCTGCGGTTCGAAGCGCCAGGCCGGGTGCTCGGCCGCCGGGACGCCCGGTGTGCCGGTGGCGCTGCTCTCGACGGCCTCGTCGACCAGCGCGATCCAGGCGTCGACCAGCCGGACGACCGCCGCGGTGCGCTCCTGCTCCGGCTCCCGGCGGCCGTGCTCGGCCGCGTAGAGGCGCACCAGGTCGTGCAGGTGGTAGCGGGTCTGGCCGGCTGCGTCGGTGCCGACGGCGTCGAGGAGCTGCGCGTCGACCAGTTCGTCCACCACGTCCTCGGCCGCCGTCGGGCCGGTGTCGACCAGCGGCCCGACGATCCAGGCGGGCAGGTCGGCGGGGCTCAGCAGGCCGAGGCGGTTCAGCGCGGTGCGGGCGGTCGGCGAGAGTCCGGTGTAGCTGAGCGTCAGACTGGCGCGGACGTCGAGGTCCCCGGCGGTGAGTTCGTCCAGCCGGGTGCGTTCGTCGCGCAGCCGGGAGGCAAGTCGGGTCAGCGCCCAGTGCGGGCGTCCGGCCAGCCGGGCCCCGGCGACGCGTACGGCCAGCGGCAGCCGGCCGCACAGGTCGACGATCTCCCGGGCCGCCTCGGGCTGGGCGGCGACCCGCTCGGCGCCGACCAGCCGGGCCAGGGCGGCCACCGAGTCGTCCACGGCGGGGACGGCCAGGTCCAGCACCACCGCGCCTTCCAGGACGGGCAGGCGGCCGCGGCTGGTGACCAGCACGGCGCAGCTCGTGGTGCCCGGCAGCAGGCTGCGGACCTGCTCCTCGTTCGCGGCGTCGTCGAGGACGGTGAGGATCCGGCGGTCGGCCGTCAGCATCCGGTACTGCTCGGCCCGCTCGTCCAGTCCGGTGGGCAGCAGGGCGGCGTCCACGCCGAGGGCGCGCAGCATCCGGCCCAGGGCGTCGTGCGGGCCGACGGGGAGCTCGGCGGTGCCCCGGAGGTTGAGGTAGAGCTGGCCGTCCGGGAAGCGGGAGGCCAGCCGGTGGGCGACGTGGATCGCCAGCGCCGTCTTGCCGCAGCCCGCGCGGCCGGACAGCACGGCGACGTCGGCGGCGCCGGGGTGGCGGTCCGGGCCGGAGTGCCGGTCCGCGCCGCCGGTGGCGCCGAGGGCCCGCTCGATCCAGCCGACCTCCTGCTGTCGGCCGACGAAGTCGCGGGCCGCGAAGGGCAGTTGTCGCGGAATCAGGGCCGAGCGCGGTGGCGTAGGCGCCGTCGGCCCGGGCTCCGCGTCGCGGGCCCGGCTGCGGGAGCGGGGCGGCGGCGTCGGCGTCGGGGCGCTCAGGACGACCGCGTCCTCGGTGAGGATCGCCTGGTGGATCAGGCGCAGGCCCGGCCCGGGGTCGATGCCCAGCGCCTCGGAGAGCAGCTCGCGCCCCTCCTGGAAGACGCGCAGCGCGTCGGCCTGCCGGCCCATCCGGTACAGGGCCGTCATCAGCTGGCCGCGCAGCGGCTCCCGCAGGGGGTGCTGGGCGCACAGGGCGGTGAGTTCCGAGACGAGTTCGCCGTCACAGCCCAGCGACAGCCTGGCGGCGGCGCGTTCCTCGATGCCGTCGATCCGGAGCCGGCCGAGCCGGGCCGACTCGGCCTCCGCGAACGGCTGGTCGATCCCCTCCAGGGCGCGTTCGCCCTTCCACAGGGCGAGCGCGGTGTCGAAGGCGTCCACGGCCTGCTCGGCGTCGCCGCGCTCGACGGCGCCCCTGGCCTCGGCGAGCCCGCGCTCGAACCGCCAGGCGTCGAGCTGCTCGCCGTCCACGGCGAGGAGGTACCCGGGCGAGCGGGTGAGGAGCAGCCGGTCCGCCTCGGCGCCCAGGCCGCGGCGCAGCGCGGCGACGTAGCTGGCGACCAGGGCGGTCGCGGTGGCGGGGGCCTGTTCCCCCCACACGAGGTCGATCAGCCGGGCCGAGCCGACCACCTGACGGGGCTGCAGCAGCAGGGCGGTCAGCAGGCTCAGCGGCTTCGGGCCGCCGAGGACCAGCCGCTCCCCCGAACGCAGGGCCTCCACCGGCCCCAACAGGCTGAACTCGGTCATTCCCGTCCCCCCGGACCTTCGGCCACCACGAGGTGACCGGAACCGCATCTGGGTCGACGGTACACGCCCCAGCGCGAGGCGCCAGGGGCCGTCTGGCTGCTCGGCCGGTGCCGACCGCCGCCACCGCGCCCCCGGCGGGGCGTCGGCAGGGCGGCCTCCCCCGTGGCACCTGCCAAGTCTGGCCCGGAGCGCGGGCCGCCGCTATCCGTTTCCGTCGCCCCGACCGGCGCTTTGTGGACAGTCGACGACCGGCGACTGCCGGTCGCCGTCCAGGACTTGGGAGGGCAGCCGCCCGTACGCCTTCCGGTACTGCGCGGAGAAGCGGCCCATGTGGGTGAAGCCCCAGCGCAGCGCCACCTGGGTGACGGTCGTCCGGGTGGTCCCGGTGCCGGCGGCGGCGAGGAGCTCGTGGTGGGCGCGGTCCAGCCGGACGCGGCGCAGGTAGGCGAGCGGTGAGGTGTCCAGGTGGGTGCGGAAGCCCCGGCGCAGGCTGGGCAGGCTGACCCGGGCGGCGCGGGCGAGGTCGGCGACCGAGATCGGCTCGTGGGCGTGCTCGGCGCAGTAGGTGACGGCCCGGCGGACGGCTGCCGGGGCGGCGACCAGGGCCGGGGCGCGGCCGAGGTTGTGCGGCTGGATGTCCAACAGGCCGTGCACCAGCAGCTGTTCGTGGTGCTGCCGGGCGAGCGGCGAGCGGGCGAACAACTCGCCGCCGACGGCCCGGACATAGGCCCGGGCGAGGTCCAGCCAGTCGGCCATGGCGGCGGCGTCCCGGTCCAGCGCGGGGTCGAACCGGACGGCCTCGGTACCGGGTTCGCCCCGCCGCACGGCCACCGCCCGGTCCACCGCCTGGCGGCTGATCAGCAGGACGTTGTTGACGCAGGCCCGGTCCCAGGACATCGAGAGGTGCTGGCCCGGTCCGGCGATGCTGAACGGCGTGGCGAGCGGACGCCCGTCCACGGTGACCACGCCCGATCCCGCGAGCGGGAGTTGGAGGCTGTAGAAGTCGGCCAGTTCACCGGGGACGACGTCGACGTCCGCGCCGTAGCCCAGCTCGTACACCGACACCTCGCCGCGCCAGAGCCGCACGAACCGGCCGCCGCCACCGGCTTCGCGTACGGCGCGGGCGTCACGCACCCGCAACCTGTGCGGCGCGAACTCGGTGGCCACCGCGTCGTGCAGGCCCTCCACCTCACCGCCGCTGAACAGCACCGTCGGCATCCCGGCCCGCCCCTCTCCGCTCCCGGCCCGCTGCGCGGCGCAGCGGCGTCGGAACCAGTATCGGTGCACGGGCGGGGGTTTGGGGTTCGAGGCCCCCCGGGGGGCGGGGCGAGACCTGACGGAGGTCACTCCTCCCCGTGCAGGTGGGCGTCGATCAGGGCGAAGGTCGCCTCGGGCTGTTCGATCTGCGGGAGGTGGCCCGCCTCGGCGATGAGCTCGAACCGCGCGTTGCCGAAGGCCTCCGCGTACGCCGCGCCGTAGGCCGGGGTGACGATGCGGTCGCTCTCGCCCCACAGCACGAGGGTGGGCACCTCGATGCGCGGGAGGCGGTGAAGCAGCTTGGGGTCGTACATGTAGGGGTCCGCGGCGATGGCGCGCACAGTGGCCATGTTGGCCTGCTGGACGGCGACCTGGTCGGCGGAGAGGCTCGCGAGGTCGGCCTTGAAGCGGTCGGGGTCGTGCAAGGTGTGTTCGGCGGCGGCGCGGGCGTCGAGGGCGAAGAAGTCGGTGATCGGCGCGCCCTCGATCCGCACGCCGACGGCGTTGATCAGGATGAGGCCGGTGACGATCCCGGTGGTGTCGAGCGCGGCCATCTCGGCCGCCGTCCAGCCGCCCATCGAGGAGCCGATGACCAGGACGTCCGTCAGCCCCCGCTCGTGCAGCATGCGCAGGTAGAGGAGGGCGAGGTCGTCGATGCCCGCCAGCCAGTCGGGGCGGGGAGTGCCGTTCCAACCCGGGTGGGTCGGCGCGATGGTGTGTGCGCTGCGCGAGAGGTGCTCGGCGAGGCCAGCGACCGTGCGCGGTCCCCCGCCGCCGTGCAGCAGCAGGACCGGCCGGCCTTTGCCGGCCTCGGAGAGGGTGAGGGGCAGGTCGCCGTACATGACGGTGGCGTGGTGGAGGGTCATGCCCCCAGGCTAACTAAATATCTTTATATAAGCTAGCTTGGTTACCGGACGAACTCGCCCTAGAATCGGCCCATGCACGATGAGCTGCAGGTTCTCGGAAGAGCGGTCAAGCAGGCGCAGTACCGGCAGCACCGGGCACTCGACACCGCACTGGCCGCCATCGGCACGACCCTGGCCCAGTGGGACGCCCTGCGCGCGATCAGCCGCTCCCCCGGGGCATCAGCCCGCACGCTCGCCGCGGTGACCTTCCAGAGCGAACAGGCCTTCGGCACCCTAGCCGGGCGCCTCACGACCCAGGGCCTGATCGAACGCCGACCGGGGCACGGGCGGCGCATCGAACACCACCTCACCCCGGCCGGGGAGCAGGTCCTCGCCGCCGGTCACCGGGTCGCCGACGAGGTCCTCGCCGACTGCTTCGCCCCCCTCCCGCCCGGGGACCGCGCCACCCTGCTCGCCCTGCTCCACCGCCTCGGCGGCGAGACCTCCGCCGAGGAGACCTCCTGACGGGACGGCGAGACGCCCCTAACGCTCGACGGCGAGACGCACGCCCAGGCCGATGAACACACCGCCGGTCGCCACATCGAGCCGACGGCGCGCGGCCGCGCGCCGGTCCAGCCACCCCCCGATCCGGCCCGCGAGCACGCCCACGGTGCCGTCGACCAGGAACTCGACCGCGATGAAGACCACGCCGAGGATCAGGAACTGCAGCCAGACCCGGCCCAGGGCCGGGTCGACGAACTGCGGCAGGAACGCGATCGTGAACGTGACCATCTTCGGGTTCACCAGGTTCGTCAACAGCCCACGGACGTACGCCCGTCGACCGGAAACCCCGTTCGCCCCCGCCGACTCGAGCCGCTCCTTTCCCCGGTGGCGGATCGCCTGCACACCGAGGTACACGAGGTAGCCGGCACCGGCCAGGCGCAGCGCGGTGAACGCGGTCGGCGCGGCGGCGAAGAACGCGGACAGCCCCGCGGCCGCGAGCCCGATGTGGACGGCCTCACTGGTCGCGACCCCGGCGGTGGCCAGCAGCCCGGCGCGGGCGCCGCCACGGATCCCGCAGCCGAGGACGAACAGCATGTCGGGCCCCGGGGTGACCATCGCGACGAAGGTGGTGACGAGGAAGACGGCGAAGAGGTGCGGATCGACAGGCATGGCGCCGATGCTCGTGCGGGCCCGGCAGCCCCGCAAGCGAAATTCACAGGCTGAGACGAGCAGTTGTCAGGAGTTGTGGATTGACGGGCTGCTGGGCCGATGAGGTGAGGTGTTGTCCGATGCACCGACCAATGGAAAATCCGCGTGGCGACGCCAGCTTCGGCCGTCGCTCACGAACAGGCCCACCGACGAGATCGTCGCGGTGACGGGTAGCCGACCGGCCAGCTCCGCCTCCACCTCGTCGAAGACTCGGGGCGACTGCCCGTGGGCGACGGTCAGGTGCGGGATGACCTCGGCGAACTGTCCCCCGTAGGGCGGTGCCTCCGGCCATCGGTCGGCGATGGACTCGGTCAGCGCGCGAAACGGCTGGGCCGGGGTCGGTGCCAGGTAAAGCACGTCAGGGAAGCGGCCGCACTCGTCGAACCGGACCGTGAAGGGGTCGTGCCCGGCAAACAGGGTCGTGAGGTCACCGATGATCGCGGCACTGATGAGACCGATATCGAGGAACGGGAAGAGCACCGTCACGTGGGCGGGAATCCCGGCCGCTGCGGAGGCATCGAACTGCGCACGCCGGTGCTCAACCACCGGTTCGGCTTCTGCCACGGTGGCGAGCAATGCGGTCTGGCCTGTTCGGTAACGTCCTGACTCGTCTTGGGACACGGCTGGATGATCGCGGACTGCGACTGTTCGCGCCACCGGTTTCAGGCAGCGGTGGCCTCCTCCCGCTCAACCAGGACACCGTTCTCGAACCTCACGCCGAAGCGGACCAAGGCGACGAGCCGGGCCCCGGCGATCGCCCGCCAGCTGGGCCTGAGTGGGCGCGGGCGGGAGGAGTGGGGGGGGGGGGGGGGGGGCGTGCCCCCCCACCGGGGGTTTGGGGGGGGGGGGGGGTGTGTTAAAAAAAAGAAATCCC
>NZ_JBHVUS010000036.1:0-44206 GCF_042884005.1 Kitasatospora sp. NPDC058162 | reverse complement strand
GGGGGGGGGGGGTTGTTGGGGTATGGGGGGGGGGCCCACTCCCCACTCCTGGGGTTTTCGGGGGTGGGTGTGGAAGTGGGGTGCGGGGTGGGGTGGTTGTGGTCGGGCCTGGGTGCGGTGAGGGGGTAGGCCCAGGCGAGGAGGGCGAGGAGGAGCGCGAAGGGGAGGAGCGTGCAGAGCGCGGCCTGCCCGTCGCTATGGCGGGGTTCAGGCGGCATCGGTGAGGTCGAGCTCGGCCCAGACGGTCTTGGCGTTGGGGTGGCGGGGGATGGTGCCCCAGCGGTCGCTGAAGGCGTCGACGAGGATCAGGCCCCGGCCCGACTGGGAGTGCGGCGTGGGGGCGCCGGTGGGGAGGGCGGGGAGCTTGTCGCCCCTGGGGTCGCTGATCTCGATGCGCAGGGTGGTGCCCCGGCGCGCGGTGGTGGTGAGGGAGAGGTGCAGCTCGAACCCGCGCCCCGGAACGCGTCCGTGCAGAACGGCGTTGGTGGCGAGCTCCGCGATGATCAGCAGCGCGGAGTGGAAGGGGTCGGTGTGCGTGGAGTTCAGCCCCCAGCACGTGAGTTGACGCCTCGCGATGCGCCGGCACCGCCCGACACCCTTGGGGGTGGCGGGGAGGAGGGTGGTGTGGGGGCGGGGTCTGTCGAGGGGGATTTCGGTCGTCATGGGAGAAAGCGTGGCGGGGCGGACGTACGCTGACCATGGGTCTGGCGGGCACAGAGAGTACTTGTGCAGGTGCGGACAGCTTATGTTGGTGCGGCTCAATCACAGGCGGGGTGGTCGCAATGAGTGCGGCGCGGAACAGCGAGACGGGCGACGAGATTCGAACGGAACTCCCGGAAGACCTGTCGGAGGTCTCGGACTTCTTCCGAGCGATCGGGAAGCAGATCAAACTTCTCCGGGAACGAGCCGGGTTGACCCAGAAGGAGCTGGCACAGCGCGTCGGCTACGGAGAAGAGCTGATCCGCTCGGTGGAGCGGGGAGTGCGAACGCCTCAACCGGAGCTCCTCGTCGCCTTGGACAGGGAACTGAATGCTGGCGGCCTGTTGGCCATCCAGCGGGACGACGTGATGAAGGCTCGAGCTAAAGCCCGCGTGCGACACCCTGCCTGGTTCCGGGGCTATGCGGGCTTGGAGCCCGTGGCTGTAGAGATTCACGAGTTCAGCACGTTGCTGATCCCCGGCCTACTGCAGACCGAGGCGCACGCGCGAGCACTTTTCGGAATGCGTCAGCCGCTTCTCACCGAGGAGGTGATCGAGGAGCGTGTGGCCGTGCGACTCGAACGTCAGGAGATCTTGACTCGCTGGCCGCGGGCGATCTTCAGCTGGGTCATCGAGGAGAGCGTCCTCCAACGCCCGTTGGGCGGCTGGGAAGTTCACGAAGAACAACTGCGGCGCCTGCTGGAAGTCGGACGCATGCGCGGTATGGCGATCCACATCATGCCCACTGCCAGGGTCGATCACCCGGCCTTGGGCGGGCCCTTCACGCTCATCACTCCCAAGGGACGTCCGCAGAACGGCTACATCGAAGCCCAGCAGAGTAGTCGATTGATCACGGGCCAAGAGGAAGTCCGTATCATGAACGCACGATACGGCGCTCTCAGGGGGCAGTCGCTCGACGTGAGGGAGTCCTTGGCCTTGATCGAGAAAATGCTGGGAGAACGATGAACGCGAAGCTCGCCTGGATCAAGAGCAGCTACAGCAGCAACGAAGGCGGCCAGTGCATCGAGGTCGCCGAGGCCCCCGACGCCGTCCGTGTCCGCGACTCCAAGGACAAGAGCGGCCCCCAACTCGCCTTCGAGCCGGCCGCATGGGAGGCGTTCCTCGCCTTCGCCGCCACCAGCGAGGTCTGACACACCCCGGCCCCGGCGCCCCTGCGGCGCCCCGGGCCGGTGCCGTACATCACCACTCTGTACGGGTCTCCCCTACTTCCCCTTCGCCTCGCCGCAGAACTCGGCCTCCAGCTCCTTCGTGAAGACCGAGATCGGCCCCCACTCCTCACCGTTCGCCCAGTCGCCGTTGACCTGGGTCGACATCATGTGCCGGCCATCGCGACTCCCGAACGTGTAGGACCACGAGCCGTTGATCGCCCCGCCCATCCCCCACACCTCGCCGCACGACAAACCGACGGACGCAACTCCCAACCCGTAGTGGGAGTTCGGGATCCACCCCGCGCCCGTGCTCGGGTCCTTCATGGTGAACATCTCCGCCATCTGCGCGGGCGGCAGCAGGCGCCCGCCCAGCAGCGCCTGGAAGAAGGTGCTCAGGTCCCCCACCGTGGAGATCATGTCCCCCGAGCCGTACCCCCAGCTCGGGCTGAGCTCGGTGACGTCGTAGATGGGCAGCTTCGGGTCGTTGAACGTGCCGAGCTTCGAGTAGAACCGCCCGTGCGGGCCCCGGATGCCGGTGTCGTCGGAGGCCGGCTCGTAGGTGCTCTTGAGGTGCAGCGGCTTGGCGAAGCGGTCGGCGATCTCCTGCGCGAGGCTGTGGCCGGTGACCTGTTCGATGATCATGCCGGCCAGCACGTAGTTGGTGTCGGAGTACTCCCAGCTGGTGCCGGGCGCGAACCGGGGCTTCACGCTGATCCCGAGCTCGACCAACTCCTGCGGGGTGAAGTGGTCGAACCGGTGCTGGAGGAAGGCCTCGCCCTGGAAGTCGTGCTGGGCCACGTCGGACATGGCGATGTTGGCGACCCCGCTGGTGTGGTTGAGCAGTTGGCGGATGGTGATGGCCGACCCGTCGTAGCCGTTGCTGTCGACGACCCCGGGCAGCCACCGCTCGACGCTGTCGTCGATGCTCAGCCGCCCTTCGGCCTCCAGCTGGAGCAGCGCGGTGGCCACGAAGGTCTTGGTGGTGCTGCCGATCCGGAACCGGTCCTGCGGGCGCAACTTCTGACCCGTGCTCAGATCGGCGGTGCCGGACTGCCCCCACCAAGTGGAGCCGTTGTCGCGCACCTCGGCCGTCACCCCCGGCAGGCCGGCGCCGGTGACCGCTTGGTCGAGCGCGGCCTGCAAGCCCTGGTGGCTGCCGTGGCCACCGTGCTCGCGGTCGGCGGCGAGGGCGGCCGGGGCGGTGGCGGAGAGCAGGGCAGCGGCCACAACAGCGGCGAGGGCGGTGCGAGTAGTGGTGTTCATGGTCTGTGTCCCCCTGGTCGGTCGGGCTTTCGTCGTCGGTGAGAAACGTACGGCCGAGTTCGGGGATCCCTCAATATCTGATTGCCTGAACCGCGCCATCACCGCAGGTCAGTGACGGTCAATCATTGCAATGACGATGCCGACGAATGCAAACACGGTTGCAACCGTCGCCCGCACCCGGATACTCGTCCCGAGTGCCCGAGGAGAGGAACCACCCGTGCCAGGAGCCAGGCTGAGCCCGCAGGACCGTCTCGCGATCGCCACCGGTCTCGCCGAGGGGCTCGACTACGCCGCGATCGCCCGGCTGATCGCCCGCCCCACCTCCACGGTGACCCGGGAGATCGCCCGCAACGGCGGGCCCGGCCGCTACCGCGCGGAGACCGCCCAGCGCGCCACCGCCCGCCGGGCCCGACGACGGCCGGGCCTCGCCCGCCCGGCCGGCGGCGCCGTAACCGTCCCGGACGGGCGCGACCCGGCGGCCATCGCCGACTTCGCGAACCGGCTGGCCGACCTGCTGGTGCACCTCGGCCTGCCCCGCATGGCGGCCCGGGTGCTCAGCTGCCTCTACGTCACCGACAGCGGGAGTCTCAGCTCGGCCGAACTGGTGCAGCGGCTCACCGTCAGCCCGGCCTCGGTCTCCAAGGCCGTCGGCTACCTGGAGGAGCAGAGCCTGATCCAGCGCGAGCGGGACGGACGGAACGGCCGCCGCGAGCAGTACACCATCAACGGTGACGTCTGGTACCGCTCGCTGCTGGCCAGCGCCCAACGCAACGCCCTGCTGGCCGAGTTCGCCCGCAGCGGCGCCGACCTGCTCGGCGCCGCCAGCCCGGCCGGGCAACGCCTCGACACGGCTGCGGACTTCCTCGCGGAGATCGGCGCCGACCTGATCCGCGCGGTGGAGCTGCGCCGCTCCACCGCCGGGATGTCCTGAGCCGCCGACCTCTCTCGCGGCGGCAGCGCCACAGCCTTGACCTCAACCGCGCTTGAGCTTCTAGCCTGGCGATCATGACGACCGCAAACACCCCGCTGACCAACACCGCCACGCCCGCCCAGCGACCCATCGCCCTGGTCGCCTGGGGCGCCACCGAGGCGATTCTGCGGCACTCGCAAGCCGCCCTGGCCCGCATCGACGTGACCCAGCCCCAGTGGTGGGCGCTCAACAACATCGTCCGCGCCGAACACGGCCTCACCAGGGAGGAGATCCGCGCCGTGGCCGTGCCCTACGGCATGGGCTCCCAGGTGATAGTCGACGCCGCCGACGCCCTCGTACACCGGGGCTGGCTCAGCATCGGCGCGAACGGCCGACTGACCCTCACCGAGCCGGGCCGCGAGCGCCTGGCAACGGCGAAGGACCACATGGCCCGGGTGCGCACGGAGTTCCTCGGCGACATCACGGAGGAGGAGTACGCGACTGCGGTCTCCGTACTGCAGCGCGTCACCGACAACCTCGCCCCGAGGCCGTTGTGAAGGCTGGTCACAGACTGCACTGGTGTGGCCCCGCACATGTTCATGAAGGGGTGTTGATCAGGGCGTCGAGACTCAAGACCGCCTGACCTGCAGCACAGTTCACCGGCGGCGCGGGTCATTCTCCAGAGTGACCGGGGCCACCCCGTGGCCAGGTCGGTGCGTTCACCAGTCCCTCGCGGCCACCAACTCCTCGACATCGGCGTCCTCAAACCCGTACGCCGACGCCACGAACCCGAAGTCCTCGCAGATCTCCTCCCGCGCGACGGTCTCGATCTCGCTTCCAGCTGCCTCGAACTCCGCCTCCAGCGCGTTGAACTCCTCCGTGGCCACTTCGGTCAGCGCGTAGAGCGCCGCCAGGTCCGACGGCTGTTCGGCCTCGATCCGCGCGCACAGCCTCAGCAGGATCTCCTTCCCCCTGGTGACGACCTGATCGGGGAAGTAATCGTCCTCGAACAGCCCCTTCAGAAATGGATACCCTGCCACCTGCTGGTTTGTGACCGACATGGCGATCACACCTCCCTTCCGAGGATCCGACGTCCCCAGCCTGGACCACAGCACTGACAATGGACGGGCCCGGGATCGGGGTCGGCGTGATGTGTGAGCGGGACAGGAAGAGAGAGCGAGGCGGAGGAGAGCCCCGCCACGAACCCGCCTGACACCCAACGCCCCATTTCCGCGGAGCAGCACCAGGAATGGGAAGTCGGTGTGGCCGACTTCCCACTCCTCCATCACCAATTCCCTCCGGAACAGCTCGGCGACCGTAGGCCCTCGCCGATCCGGCGAGGGCCCACGGGCCTCGGCAGCGAGCCCGTCACCCACCCGCCGTTCGCAATCCGTAAGGACGCCGCAGCGCCTCATGACGGGCCCGGCGCGCTTCGATGGACGGGTGGATTCCAAGCCTCCCGGTGCCCTGCGCCGTCTCGACCGCCCGCTCCCTCCCCCGCCCGCGTTCCTGCGGCGCGGCCCGTTCCGCGAGGGCGCGTTCACCTCGCCGCTGCACGAGCCGCGCACCGCCGTCGTGCTCGGCCGGTGGCTGGGGGCGGCCCTGCTGATCTGCTTCCTGACCGGCCTGACCAGCCATTTCCTCCAGGAGCCGCCGCACTGGCTGGCGGCCCGGCTGCCCTCCCGCCCGGTGAACGGCTACCGGTTCACCCAGGGGCTGCACGTGATCAGCGGCATCGCCGCCATCCCGCTGACCGGCGCGAAGCTGTGGACGGTCTACCCCCGGCTGTTCGCCTGGCCGCCGGCCCGCACCGTGCTCCACGCCCTGGAGCGGCTGAGCATCGCGATCCTGGTGGCGGCCCTGCTGCTGGAGCTGTTCACCGGGCTGCTGAACACCCTCCAGTGGTACCCCTGGCCGTTCCCGTTCCGCCAGACCCACTTCTGGCTGGGCTGGCTGGCGACCGGCGGTCTGCTGCTCCACCTGGCCGTCAAGGCGCCGCTGATCGCCCGGCACTGGCGCCGTCCGCAGGCTCCGGTGGCCGGGCGCCGGGGCTTCCTCCTCACGGTGGGGGCGGCCGTCGGCGCGGTGACGCTCACCACCGCCGGGCAGACGGTGCCCTGGCTGCGGTCGCTGGACCTGCTGGCCCCGCGCCGCCCGGGCTTCGGCCCGAGCGGTCTGCCGGTCAACCGTACGGCCTCCCAGGCCGGGACGGTCACCGTGCCCGCCGACTGGCGGCTGGTGGTCGACGGCCCCCGGCCGTTCCGGCTCGACCTGGCCGAGCTGCGTGAACTGCCGCAGTACGAGGCCGTGTTGCCGATCGCCTGCGTGGAGGGCTGGAGCGTGAGCGCCCGGTGGGGCGGGGTCCGGGTCGCCGACCTGCTGGCCCGGGCCGGGGCGCCGGCGGGCTCGGCCGTACGGATCACCTCGCTGGAGGCCGAGGGGCCGTACCGGGTGACGGAGCTGCCCGCCTCGTACGCCGCCGACCCGCTCACCCTGCTGGCGCTGCGGGTGGACGGCGAGGAGCTCAGCCCGGACCACGGCTTCCCGGCGCGGATCATCGCGCCGAACCGGCCCGGCGTGCTCCAGACCAAGTGGGTCGCGCGGATCGAGGTGCTGTGATGGTGACGTGGCTGCGCGGCACCACGCTGGTGGCAGGGCTGGCGCTGACCGGCGTCGGCCTGTACGGGCTGCTCGACGACTCCTTCATCACCGAGCCGGCGGGAGTGCTGTGGTGGGCCGTCGGCGCCCTGACCGTCCATGACAGCCTGTGGCTGCCGCTGGCCTGCCTGGCGGGCGCCGCCCTGGCCGCAGTCGGCCGGGCGCGGCAGGCAGCACGGCGGCCGGTGCTGCGCGGCTGGCTGATCGTCGCCGCGGCGCTGACCACCGTCGGGCTGCCCGCCGTCCTCCGGGCGGGCCGGGACTCCGGCAACCCGACGCTGCTGCCGCTGCCGTACCTGCGCAACTGGCTGCTCCTGCTGGCCGTTACCGCGATGTGTGCGGCCCTGATCGCGTTCGCCCGACGGTGGCGCCGGGCCCGCCCCGGACGACGGGCCCGGTCCGGCGGCTGAGCCCGCCCACGGCCTCCTCATGGACGAAGGACACGTCGTGTCCTAGAGTGAACGATGTGTCAACCCGGGCGCGGTGCAGCCGAATCCAAGCCACCGCGCCCGGGCACCACCGCGTCACCTCACGTCACCGAGGAGAACCACGGCCATGACCGACACCTTCGAGGCCGGCAAGTCCGAGCTGGTGGAACTCGCCCACCACCGGATGCGCACCGCGATACCCGACAACGACTGGACGGTGCGGCAGAAACTCGCCCTCACCTGCCGCATCCTGTTCGACGCCGGCCACGACTCCGGCCTCGCCGGGCAGATCACCGCCCGCGCCGAACGCCCCGGCACCTACTACACCCAGCGGCTGGGCCTCGGCTTCGACGAGATCACCGAGGACAACCTCCTCCTCGTCGACGAGGACCTCACCGTCCTGGAGGGCGACGGGATGGCCAACCCGGCCAACCGCTTCCACAGTTGGGTGTACCGGGCCCGACCCGACGTCAACTGCATCATCCACACCCACCCGCTGCACATCTCCGCGCTGTCCATGCTGGAGACCCCGCTCGTCGTCTCCCACATGGACATGTGCCCGCTGTACGACGACTGCGCGTTCCTGGAGACTTGGCCCGGCATCCCGGTCGGCAACGAGGAGGGCGAGATCATCTCCGCCGCCCTCGGCGACAAGCGCGCCCTGCTGCTCGCCCACCACGGCCAACTCGTCGCCACCGGCACGGTCGAGGAGGCCTGCACCCTCGCCCTGCTCTTCGAGCGGGCCGCCAAGCTCCAGCTGCTGGCGAGCGCGGCCGGGAAGATCCAGGAGATCCCCGGCCTGCTCGCCCAGGAGGCCCACGACTGGATCTCCACCCCCAAGCGCGGCCAGGCGAACTTCGCCTACTACGCCCGCCGCGCCCTGCGCGCCGGCCACGGCGACGCGCTCAGCCCCCGGAAGGAGTCCTGACATGGCGACCACCCTCGAAGGGATCATCGGCTACCCGGTGACCCCGTTCTCCCGCGCCGACGGCAGCCCCGACCTCGACCGACTCACCGCGCTCGTCGACCGCCTGGTCACCAGCGGCTGCCACGCCGTCGCCCCGCTCGGCTCCACCGGCGAGAGCGCCTACCTCGACGACCAGGAGTGGTACGCCGTCGCCGAGGCCTCCGTGGCCGCCGTCGCCGGCCGCGTCCCGACCGTCGTCGGCATCGCCGACCTCACCACCCGCAGCGCCGTCCGCCGCGCCCGGTTCGCCGAACAGGCCGGCGCCGACGTGGTGATGCTCCTGCCGCTGTCCTACTGGAAGTTGGACGAGCAGGAGATCACCCGGCACTACACCGCCGTCGCCGACGCGATCGGCATCCCGATCATGATCTACAACAACCCCGGGACGGCCGGGGTCGACCTCCCGCCGGAGCTCATCCACCGGCTGGTCCGGGAGGTCGACAACATCACCATGGTCAAGGAGAGCAGCGGCGACCTCCAGCGGATGCACCGCCTCACCCAACTCTCCGACGGCGCCCTGCCGTTCTACAACGGCTCCAACCCTCTCGCGCTGGCGGCCTTCGCGGCCGGCGCCAGCGGCTGGTGCACGGCCGCGCCCTGCCTGATCCCCGAACTCCCCCTGGAGCTGTACCGGGCGGTGCGCACCGGGGACCTGGACGCGGCCCGCGAGGTGTTCTACCGCCAGCTGCCCGTCCTGCAGTTCCTGATGCGCGGCGGACTGCCGCCGACGGTCAAGGCGGGTCTGTCCCTGCTCGGCCTGGACGTCGGCGAGCCCCGCCCGCCCCTGCGGCCCCTGGACGACGAGCAGCGCGCCGAGCTGGCGCAGTTGCTGGCGGACGCCACCGGCTGACCCGGCCTCCGCGCGAGGCCCGGACTCAGGGCAGGCTCGGGACCCGGTCCGCGGTGCCGGCCTCATCGTCGTGGATCACCACGAGGATGTGGGCCGGCTCCGGGCCGGTGCTCCGACACCGGTGCGGCACCGAGGAGTTGAAGTACACGCTGTCGCCGGGGCCGAGCTCGACCGTCCGCTCGGGGAACTCCAGCTCCACCGTGCCCGCGTGCACGAAGAAGAACTCCTCCCCCGCGTGCGACTTGAACGGCGACCCGGCGGCATCCGTCGGCGGGTACATCACGAACGGCACCATCCGCTTGCCGCTGAGCCCGGTCGCGATGCCCTCGTAATGCGGCGCACCGGGCCCCGCCCCACCCGCGATCGGCGTGCGCTCCCCCGCGCGGACCACCGTCACCAACTCCGGCTCGACCTCGTCCGAGAACAGCCGCCCCACATCGACCTTGAGCGCGTGCGCCAACTTGAGCGCGGTCGAGATCGACGGGTCGCTCAGGCCCCGCTCGACCTTCGACAGATAGCTCTTCGTCACCCCGACCTGCTCCGCCAACGCATCCAGGCTCAGCCGGTTCTGCTGCCTCAGCACCCGCAACCTGCTGCCCATGCGCCACCCCTCACCTGCGGATCCGTCCACCCCATCATCCCACCAGCGGCTCCGGCCGCGATCGGCAGCAGCACCTTCCGCCCGTCGCGGCCGCCCGCGTACGATCGACGGTCATGGTTGACCTCTATCCTCCGACCCACCCGTACGACACCGGATTCCTCGACACCGGAGACGGCAACCGCATCTACTACGAGCAGCTCGGCAACCCCGGCGGCAAGCCCGCGCTGAGCGTCCACGGCGGCCCGGGGGCAGGCACGCCGCAACGGCCGACCCGGGCCTGGGACCCCGAGCGCTACCGCGTCATCCGCTTCGACCAGCGCAACTGCGGCCGCAGCACCCCGCACGCCGCCGACCCGGCGGCGGACATGAGCCTGAACACCACGCAGCACCTGATCGACGACATCGAGCGGCTGCGCGAACACCTTGGCGTCGAACGGTGGTTGCTGAACGGCGCGTCCTGGGGCTCGACCCTCGTCCTGGCCTACGCGCAGCAGCATCCCGAGCGGGTCAGTGAGATCCTCATCCAGGCCGTGACGACGGCCCGACGAGCCGAGATCGACTGGCTCTACCGCGGTGCCGGGCAGTTCCACCCGGAGGCCTGGGACCGGTTCCGCGACGGCGTCCCCGAGGACGAGCGGGACGGCGACCTGCTCGCGGCGTACGCGCGGCTGATGGAGCACCCCGACCGCGCCGTCCGGGCGAGGGCCGCCGCCGACTGGCTCGCCTGGGAGGACGCGGTCATCTCGGGCGAGCCCAACGGGTCGCCCGGCATGTACAGCGACCGCGAGGTGGACGCGCAGATCGCCTTCGTCCGGATCTGCGCCCACTTCTTCAGCAACGGCGCCTGGCTGGAGGAGGGCCGACTGCTGCGCGACGCCCACCTACTGGCGGGGATCCCGGGAACGCTCGTCCACGGCCGGCACGACATGGGCTGCCCGGTCCAGACGGCCTGGGAGCTCGCGAAGGCGTGGCCGGGCGCGCGACTCCACATCATCGAGGACTCCGGGCACGCGGGCAGCGAGGCGATGGGCCGGGTGAGCCGAACCGCCATCGAGGGGTTCAAGAACCGCTGAGTTCGAGAACCGCTGATCCCCGCCCCGCCCCCACCGTCGTCCGCGCACCGGCGGTGTCGTTCGGTGGGAGTGGGGCGAGGGGACAGCCGGAGGGGTCAGTCCTCCGTCTCGTCGTAGCGGCCGTGGCCGAGGCGGTGCAGGTCGAAGGACCAGATACCGCGGCCGAAGGTGGCGGCGTAGAGCTTGCCGTCGGGGCCGATCTTGAGCTGCTGCACCGAGGTGGTGGGCAGGTTGCGGCCGAGGACCCTGAAGTCGGTGGTGCCGGGCGCGCGGTAGAAGGCGGCCAGGTCGGTGCCGAGGGCGAGGCCGCCGTTGGGCAGCAGCTTGATCGAGGTGGCGGGGACGTCGGGGAGGTTGGCCGAGACGTCGGTCCAGGTGGTGCCGCCGTCGCGGGTCTCGAAGAGGTGGCCGATCCCGGCGCCCGGGCCCTCGGTCCAGCTGCGGGAGAAGCCGCTGAACGCGACGAAGACGTGCTGGGCGTCCTTCTCGTCGACGGCGAAGGAGGAGACGTACCGGTTGGGCAGGGCGCCGTCGACGGGCAGGTTCAGCTGGTGCCAGCCGGTGCCGTCAGTGTTGCCGACGGCGATGCCGCGGCTGAAGCCCTGGTTGTTGCAGGGGCCGCACCAGCCCGCGTAGACCGTGCCGTTGACGGTGGCGACCGCGGTGGCGACATGGCCGGCGCCCAGGTCGTAGGCGCTGGTCCACTCGCTGCCGCTGCGGATCGCGTAGCCCTTGTGCTGCACCCAGACGTGCTGGCCGCCGGCGATCCAGGTGTTGGCGTCCTTCGGGTCCGCGGTCATCGGGGCAATGAAGCGGGCGGCGTTGGCGGCCTTGTCGGGCGGGGCGACCTCGTAGGAGGTGGCCTTGCTCGGGTCCTTCGTCCAACTGCCGTCGTTGACCGCGCAGTTCTGGGTGACCCACATGTCCAGGTAGACGTACTCCTGGGCGATGTTGCAGCCGTTGGCCGGGTCGACCAGGGTGTCGCCGCCGTCGCCGCCGAAGTTGGAGCCCATCACCTTGTCGTGGGCCCGAAGGATCGACTCGCCGTTGTCCTGGAGGCCGCCGCTGACGATGACACCGCGCCCGGACTTGTCGGCGAGGTCCTTGCCGACGCCGACCGAGTAGTACTGCAGGGTGTCGATCGTGCCGTCGTTGAGGGACTTCCAGTCCTTGGCGTGGCCGCCCGCGTCCAGCTGGCCGTTGACCGGACGGGTGTAGATGCCCCCGTCGTTGCCGACGTAGACGCTGGCCTTGCCCTGGTAGCTGCCGATGGCCACGGCGTGCTGGTCGGAGTGGGTGGTCGGCGAGCAGTCGCCGGTCTGCTTGGTGGGGTCGATGCTCCAGCACGGGAACGGGTTGTTCCAGTACGGCGCGATGGTGGCCCACTTGGCGCCGCCGTCGGTGGTCTCGAAGACCTCCTCCAGGCCCGCCCAGACGTGGTCCGGGTTGGCCGGGTCGACCTGGAGGAACTGGTTGTACCAGGACTGGATGCCGGGCTGGTAGCCCGCGTCCTGGAGGGCGGAGCCGGAGCCCTTGAGCTTGTCCTTGTCCGCGACCAGGGTCCACGGGCCGGACGGCGAGCCGGACTTGGAGACGTAGATGCCCTTGAGCCCGGTGTCCGGGTTGTGCGCGGCGACGTCCGGCGACTGGTCGATCGCGTAGTAGCGCGAGCCGTCCGCCGAGCGCGCGAAGGTCACGTTGCCGACGTTCGCGGCGTCCGTCGGCAGGTCGCCCAGCGAGGCGACGCGCTGCCAACTCCCGTCCGCGGCCTTGCTGTAGAAGCCGTTGTAGGTGTCCCCGCCGCGCCAGCCGACCGCCAGGACCACCTTGGACGGGTCCTTGGGGTCGATCGCGATGTCGTTGGCGATGTTCTTGTACGGCGCGCTCGGGTCGGCCGCCTTCGAACCGCCGGGCAGGTAGTCCGGGTTGGGCGCGAACTCCAGCGTCCACGGCCCGGAGAGCGTGGTCGTGGAATGGCTCCAGACACCCCGGTTGGTGGCCGCCCACACCTTGTCCCCGGCGAAGCGCAGCTGGTGGATCGTGGTGGACTCCAGCTCGGCGCCGCCGACCCGGTTGCCGGGCTGGAACTTGCCGTGCTTCGGGTCGGACAGCACGTACACGCCGGTGCCGACGTACGAGGTCGCGCCGGTGTTGGACTCGCCGGTGGCGTACCAGAGCCGCCCGCCCCCGTCGAGGTTCAGGGTGCCCGTGGACAGCGTGGGCAGCTTGTCGGCGATGGCCTCCCAGTGGCCGCCGCCGGTGCGCGAGCGGTAGACGCCGCCGTTGGCGCCGCCCGCGTACACGTAGCCGTCGCCGTCGGCCGCGATGCCGGTGATCCGGCCGGTGACGAAGCCGGCGCCGCCGCTGGAGTTGGAGTTGACGTCGCGGTAGCGCGGGTCGTCGCCGTTGTACGGCTTGTTCGTCACGTGGTCCCAGGACCCGCCGGTGTGCGGCAGCGACTGCAGCTGCGCCCAGGCGGCGCCGTAGGCCCCGGGGGCGACCACGCCGGGGGCGGTGCGGGCCTCGGTGTACTGGGCGGTGCCCTCGGCGGAGTTCTCCGCCTCGTCGCTGCCGCCGTCGCCGCCGTCCCGGCCGGCCTCGGCCTTGGCGGAGAAGGTGTGTCCGGCCGCCGCCTTGCCGCTGACCTGCTGGGCGTGCTGCCGGCCGGCCTCGGCCAGGCGCTGCACCGGGTTCGGCTGGGCTCCGGGCTGTGCGACGGGTGCGGCCATGGCCTGAGTGGTGGTCAGGCCGAGCGCGGTGAGCGTGACGGCGCTCATGAGCAGCCGTCGTCGTTGCCTGTTCGGCACGGTGCGTCCTCCCCTGGGCGGCCGGGGCGCACGGTCGCACGCCCGGCGGATCAGTGCGAAGCCTGGTCGGTGCCGTGGCACCGCGTGAAGGGGGTCTGTGTAACGAATGATTAAAACCAATTCTGTGAAATCAGTTAAAAACAACGGAACACTTCGCGGTCAGAACTGGGCCTCCAGCGACCGGGGTTGACGCTCAGACATCGTTCGCATCCGATGCCTAACGCATCTGCAAATACTCTTCCACAACCCTTCCTCAAAATGATCAAAGACGGCAGGTTGGGGCCGCACTTCCGCGTCATCCGTGAGGAGCCCCGATGAGTTCAGCCCGGCGCCGCGCAACCCGCGTAGCCCTGAGCACGGCCCTGCCCGCCCTGCTGCTGTTCACCGCGATACCCGGCCACGCCGCACCGGCCGACCCCACCCCCGGCACCGCCGTCACCGACGGATCCGCCCTGCCGCCCTTCGGCCCCGAGGCAACCGGCGACGGGGACGGCGGCGACGGCGGCGGCGGTGAGACCGCCGACATCCTGGCCGCCGACGCCGCGTACAACGCCGTCCGCACCGCCCCCGGCACGACGGTCAGTTCGGACGCCTTCGCCGCCGGCCGCAAGAGCGCCAACGGCATGCCCACCAGCGGCGGCCGCTGGAGCGAGCTGTCCGGCGCGCCGTACAACACCGCGGACCACTCGTACCAGATCGGCCCGCACATGGCCGGCCACGGCGTCGCCTCGGGCCGGATCACCTCGCTGGCCGTGGACGGCCCGTACCTGTACGCCGGAGCCGCCGGCGGCGGCGTCTGGCGCTCGACCGACCAGGGCGCCCACTGGAGCCCGGTCTTCGACCAGCAGGACACCCTCTCCATCGGCGCGGTCGCGGTCAATCCGGCCGACCACTCGCTGTGGGTCGGCACCGGCGAGGCGAACAGCAACGCCGACGGCATCGCGGGCGGCGGCGTCTACCGCTCCACCGACCACGGCCAGACCTTCCAGCCGGTCGGCAACCGGGTCGCCAACAGCATGGTGTTCCGGATCTCCTTCGCCGAGAACAACCAGGTCTACGTCGCCACCAACCAGGGCCTGCTGAAGCACCCGTCGAAGCAGATCCGCAGCCCCTGGCAGACGGTGCTCAAGCCGGACCCCAACCCGACCGGCTCGCCCTACCGCACCTCCTTCGTCACCGACGTCCACGTGCGGCCCGGCAGCCACGGCCAGACGGTCGTCGCCGCTCTCGGCTGGCGCGGCGGCACCACGCCCGCCGACCTCCAGTACAACGGCTTCTACGTCTCCAACGACGCGGGCTCGACCTGGACCAAGGCCACCCCCGGCGGCGACCTGGACCCCGGCCGCTTCGGCCGCACCACCTTCGACTGGACCCCGGACGGCGGCAAGCTGTACGCCGTCGTCGAGGACCCGACCAACGTCAGCCTGGGCGGCGTCTACTCCGCCGACTCCGGTGACGTCGACGGGAAGTGGACCAAGCTCGCCGACGCCGCCAAGCTCAAGGCCTCCGGCGGCCGGGCCGGCACCCCGGGCGCGCAGGCCTGGTACGACCAGTACGTCACCGTCGACCCGGCCGACCCGAACCACGTCTACCTCGGCCTGGAGGACATCTACGAGACCTCCGACGCCGGGAAGACCTGGGACACCATCGGGCCGTACTGGAACTACGACCTGCCCTGCTACGACGACGACCCGGCCAAGAACACCTGCCCGAACACCACCCACCCCGACCAGCACGCCGCCGTCGTCGCCCCCGACGGCACCGCGTACTTCGGCAACGACGGTGGGGTGTGGTCCCGCCCGGCCGCGCTGCGCAAGGTCGTCCAGTGGACCGACCGCAACGCCACCCTGCGCACCCTGCAGTACTTCTACGGCGGCCTCGGCGCCTCCCCCGACGGCAAGGGCGACATCGCCTGGGGCGGCCTCCAGGACAACGGCTACTCCGTCCTCACCCCGGGCAGCGACCACATGGCCGAGCCCAAGGGCGGTGACGGCTTCGACGTCGTCGTCGACCCGAAGAACGGCAACCGGGTGGTCGCCGAGTACACCAACCTGGCGATGGCCAAGTCCGATGACGGCGGCCACAGCTGGTACTACGCGACGCCCAACTGCGCGCAGAACAAGACCAGCCCGTGCGAGACCGACGGCCGCTTCAACGCGCCGTTCTCCGCCGACCCCGGCAACGCCGACCACTGGGTCGCCGGCGGCCGCTACGTCTGGGACAACCAGGGCAAGGGCTGGGACACCACCTGCTGGCAGCAGGTCTGCGACTGGAAGCCCGTCCGCGACCTCGGCGCGGGCAACGCCTCCACCGCGGTCGCCGTCTCCGGCGCCACCACCTACGTCGGCTGGTGCGGCACCGGCAACGGCTGCAACCCGGGCGCGGCCACGCCGTTCACCTCCGGCATCGACACCAACTACGGCGGCAGCTGGCACCGGATCAGCGCGCCCGAGCTGCCGAACCGTTTCGTCACCGGTCTGACCGTCGACCCGGCCGACGCGGGCCACGTCTACGCGGTCTACGGCTCCTACAGCCGCCACTGGATCGACGGCGCCGGCGTCGGCCACGTCTTCGAGTCCCGCGACGGCGGGGCGCACTGGACGGACATCAGCGGCGACCTGCCGGACGCCCCGTTCAGCGTGGTGAAGCTCTGGAAGGGCCAGGTCGTCGTCGGCGGCGACGTCGGCGTGTTCACGGCCGACGGCTCCGGCTGCTGGCGCCGCCTCGGCGCCGGCCTGCCGAACGCCTCCGTCTCCGACCTGACCGTCTCCCCCGACGGCAGCTACCTGATGGCCGCCACCCACGGCCGAGGCCTCTGGAAGATCACCGGCTGACGGTCCCTCCCCCGTGCGGCCCCACCGGCCACCCCGGCCGGTGGGGCCGCACGCGCACCTGCGGAACCGGGCGGGCGCCGTCGACGTCCCATGGCCGCACCGTCCACCAGAACCGGGAGACCTCACGCCCATGCACCGACCCAGAGCCGTGGCTGTCGCCGTCCTCGTCCTCGCCGCGCTCGGCACCGTCTCGGCCTGCACCGCGGACAAGGGCGGCACCGACCGGCCCTCCAGCCCGCCCCCAGCCACCACCGCCGTCACGACACCGCCTTCGCCGACGACCCCGACGACCCCGGGCAGCACCACGCCGTCCGCCGCACCGACGGCCCCGGTCACCCCCGCACCGCCTCGCACCACCCCGGCCGCCACCCGCCCCGCGACTCCCCCGCCCGCGGCCACCACCCCGTCGCCCGCCCCGACCCGGTCCGTCGACGTGGAGAACCCCACCGACCTCGACCACGGCGCTCCCGGCGCGCCCACCCGCCCGGCGCACTGACCCGGCGACCGGCCCGCTCGGGATTCCGCAGCTGAGCCTGATACGACTTGAGGGGCCCGGCCGCGGCGCCGGGCCCCTCAAGTCGGCCTACCGGATCAGAGGTTGGCGCACTGGCCGGTGCGTGAGCCGCTGACGGTGTTGGCGTTGCCGCCGTTGGTCGGGGGCGGGGTGTTGCCGGTGCAGTGGAGGGAGCCGCCGATGGTGTTGCCCTCGATCTCGGCCTGGGTGTCCTCGGGGAACGGGCCGGTGCCGGTGGTGCCGTCGACCTGGACCGAGCCGCCGATCCGGTTGGCGATCAGCTCGGCGCCCGCATGGTTGTCGCCGAGGTGGACGGAACCGTTGACCCGGTTGCCGGTGCAGCCGTCGTCCCCGGGGTCGCCGACGACGACGAACCCGCTCGCGCCGTCGACCTCCAGCGTGCCCGTGGTGGTGGTGCCGCACATGCCGAAGAGCGTGCCGTTCTCGGAGTGCACGCTGCCGAAGACCGTGGAGTTGCCGATGAACAGGGCCCCGCCGGCCGCGCCGTGGACCGTCCCGTGCACGGTGGCCCCGATGACGCAGGTGCTGGGCGCGGTCGCCTCCACGCCGCCGTGGACGTCACCGGTGATCACATTGGCGCAGGTCACCAGCTCGGTGACGGTCTCCGGCCCGGGTGCCAAGAAGTTTCCGTCGCCGCTGTACTGGGCGGTGATGGTGTGGCTGCCGGGCAGCAGGTTCGCGAAGGCGAGCTGGGCCTGGGCGCAGTGGGCGCCGCCGCCGGGGGCGAGGGTGCCGGTGCCCAGCAGGGTGGTGCCGTCCTTGAAGGTCACCGTGCCGGAGGGCGGCAGGGCCGGGTCGGTGCTCGGCGGCGCCGCACAGACGGTGTCGGTGAAGGTGACGGGGTTGCCGAAGGCCGCCTGGCCGCCGTCCGAGGAGGTGAGCGTGGTGGCGACGGAGGCCTGATTGACGGTCTGGGTCAGGCTCATCGCGGTGTCGCCCTGGAAGGTGATGTCACCGCTGTACACGGCCTTGACGGTGTGGTCGCCGACTCCGAGCGAGGCGATGGCGTCCGAGGTGGCCTTCCCGGTCGTGGTGTCGACGGGCACCGGGTTGCCGAGCTGGGTGCCGTCGACCGTGAAGGTGACCGTTCCGCCGTCGGGGGTCGGCACGACGGTGGCGGTGAACGTCACCGGCTGCCCGTACACGGACGGGTCGGCGGAGGAGGTGAGCGTCGAGCTGGTCGCCGTCTTCGGGATGCTGAAGAAGATCGTGTCCGTCGGCTGGTTCGTGGTCGAGGCGGGGCCGTTGAGGTTGCCGATGAACGAGCCGTAGAAGGTGGTGCCGACCGCCTTGAGCTGCTGGTAGTCGCCGAACAGCCGCTCGTTGGGGTTCCCCGTGTTACCCACCTGGGTGTTGTAGGACTGCAGCGGGGAGTCGGTGAAGGTGGCGCCGTGGTCGAAGCTCCGCGCGAGGTGCGCGGTGAACGTCGGGAAGCCCTTGGCGTTGTTGCCGTCGGAGGTCAGGTAGAGGACGCCGATGGTGCCGTCGCTGAGTACCGCGACCGACGGCAGCGCCGCGTTCGTCGAGGCGGAGACGTTCACCTCGGGACCGACGGTGAGGTTGTTCGCCCCGTTGTCGGTGAGCCGCCGCAGCCGGATCTGATTGGTGAGGGAGACGTCGACGCCGTAGGCGACGTACACGTCGCCGCTGGTCGGGTCGACGGCCGCGTGGTGGACACCGCCGATCAGCGCGTTGACCCCGCCGAACTTGAAGCCCTGGTTGCCCTGGTCGCTGCTGACCGAGGCGACGGTGATGCCGTCCGAGGGGGTGCCCGGGGCGTTGCCCAGGTCCCAGGTCCGGCCGCCGTCGGTGGACCGGTTGATCCTGATGGTGACGGGCTGGGGCTGGCTGACCGTGTTGCTGCCGCCCTGCTGGTACAGGGCGTAGACGGCGCCGTTGCGCGGGTCGCCGGCCAGCCGGAGCCCGCCGTTGATGCCGTCGTTCAGGGCCCCCGAGCCGACCCCCTGGTCATTGGCCGTCGGGAAGTTCACCGGGCTGGCGTTGTTGCGGGAGACGTTCACCCGGTCGTGCGGGCTGATCGTGCTGCCGGCGGCGTTGAAGTCCTGGTAGCCGACGTAGACGTTGTCCTGGCTCGGGGTGCCGGTGTCGGGGTTGACGATCAGCCAGGGCTGGTCGTTGTTGGTGTGGGTGTCCGTGGTGAGCTGGGTGGTGGTGGGCGTGGGGTTGTTCCACGTCCACGACGACGCCTTGGCGGGGTCGGTGGTCGAGCCGGTGACGATCACGGCGGCCTGGTTGGTGCAGGTGAGGAAGGTGCCGTAGAGCGTGCCGTTGCGGCCGTAGTCGATGGTCTGGTCGCACGGGCCGCCAGAGGTGCCGGAGACACCCGGGGGGACCGGGATGGTCGTCTCGTCGGTCCAGGTGTTGCCGCCGTCGGTGGAGTAGAGCAGGTCGGCGTTGTTGTTCCACCGGTTGCCCGGGCGGGGCCCGAAGCGGGTGATGGCGATCTGCTGGGTGTTGGCCGGGTTGATCGCGATCGACGGCTCGCCGAAGGTCGTGCCGCTGTTGGCCTTGGCGTCCGCGTCGATGATGAACAGGCCCGGCACGCGGTGCTGCGGCCGGACCAGCCGGGGCGTCTCCGGTCCCGGGCGCTCCGTCCGGTCGGGCGGCTGGTCGGTGGCGCCGCCGGGGCTCCCGGAGGCGGTCGTGCCGGCCGGCGGCGCGGCGCGCTCGTCGGCCCGGGCCTGAACGGACAGCAGCAGCGGTCCGGTGGCCAGCGAGAGCGCGAGGGCGGCGCCGAGCGGGCGCCTGAGGGAACGTCTGAGGAGGCCGCCGGGTGGGATCGGTCTCCGGCGGTGTGCGGGTGCCACAGGTCAACCCTTTCGATCACGTGACAGGATGGTCACATAGTGTGATCAAAGGGTGGAGTCCATCACCTGGCGCTCCCGACATGAACACGATCGCACGCCGAACTACCACCAACGGCCGAGCACCCCCCGGCCCGGCGCCGCCCCGCTGCGATCAGCCCGCCGAGGCCCCGGCGAGGTCCAGCAGGCCTTCCTTCGCCTGGCGCACCAGGTCGCGGAACTGGTCCTCGCTCATCCGGATCTGCTGACCGAAGTCGTCCGTGATCCTCACCCGCTGGTCCGCGGGCGCCTCCTGGTCCAGGAACACCTGGGGGCACCCGCAGTTGCAGTTCCCGCAGAACGTCGCGAAGGGCTGCTGCGATTCCTCGCCGGCCATCCGTCCCACCTCATTTCCGCCCGTGGCGCACGGTATCTCCGGGCTGGCGATGCCCGCGCCGGGCGATCGCCAAACAGGCTGGCAGGACGGACAGTTGTGCGCGGCGCGGCAAGCGCCCCCCGGGGTACGGGGGGCGCCTCGTCGTCGGGCCGGTTCGGCGGGAAGATCACGCCCCGGAGGGCGGGCCGGAGGACGCAGCGGCGGTCGCGCCGGGCGGGATGAGCCGCCGGGCGACGAGGTCCGCGAAGACCTCCTGGAGGTGGGAGACGTCATCGGCCGCCGGGTTGACGGCTGCCGCGGCCGGTGCGGTGACGCCCGCGAGGACGTCGTCGGTGCGCGGGGCGGTGAGGGTGAGCGCGGGCCCGAGGTCGCCGGCCGCGGCGTCGCGGGCGGTGAGGGCAGGCAGCGACCAGCGCCGCTCGAGGGTGCGCAGGATGCTGGTGTGGTCCAGCGGCGCCGCGGCATCGGGAGAGCGGAAGACGGTGCCGGGGGCGATCAGCGGGGAGACGAGCACGGTCGGCACCCGTACGCCGAAGCGCTTGAAGTCGAAGCCGTGTTCGCCGATGGTGCCGTCGCCGGGCGCAGTGCTGGTGGCGGGGGGCGGGACGTGGTCGTAGCAGCCGCCGTGTTCGTCGTAGGTGATGACGAACAGGGTCTGGCCCCAGGCCGGTCCGTCGCGCAGGGCCCGGTAGACGTCCTGGATCAGCTGCTCGCCCAACGCGACGTCGCAGATGGGGTGTTCGCTGTTCCCGGTGGGTCCCCAACTGGGTTCGAGGAAGGTGAAGGAGGGCAGGGTCCCGGCCGCAGCCGCCGCCTGGAAGTCGGTGAAGACGCCGAAGTGGTCGGCGGAGGCACCGTGGATGTCGGGGAAGTTCCCGGAGACCAACGGTGCGTCCTGGTAGCCGAAGGCCCGCCAGGACACGTTGGCCGTGGTGAGCCGCCCGAAGATGCTGGGGCAGGTGAAGCTGTGGGTGTGGTCGTCCAGGTGCCCCTGACTGGTCGCCGCGCAGGAGAACGCCCGGTTCGGCAGGGTCTCGGTGGGCACGGAGGCGTACCAGTGGTCGCACACCGCGTAGCCGCGGGCGAGGGCGGAGAGCACCGGCAGCGTGTCCGGGGTGAAGCAGCTCATGATGTCGCCCGGGACGGTGCCGGGGAGGACGGTGTGGTTCGGCCGGGGAGGCTGGTCCAGGATGCCGGCGAAGTTCGTCACGAACCCCTGCATCCCGGCCGCCGGCGGCGTCGGCGGGTCGAGCGTGCCGAAGAGCTGCTCATTGGTCGGGCCGTACCCCTCCCCCGGGTTCGCGCCCGGCATGAAGTAGGGGTGGGGGTCCGTCGCCTGGATGCGGCGGACCGTGACCAGTTTGCCGTTCTGGTCCGGGTTGCTCTCCTGCCCGGTCAGGCCTTCGTACGCCTGGCCGGCGGGTGAGACGTTGCCCTGATCCGTGTACAGGAACCCCAGCATGTGGTCGAAGGAACGGTTCTCCAGCATCAGCATCACCAGGTGCTCGACCCTCTGGAGTCCGTCGCCGCCGGGCATCAGCTTCTCCGTTTACTGGGCAGCCACTGGTCGCGCGGGATGCGGCGCCGTTCACGACGGCTGCCGACGTGCGCCCGGCTGTGGTAGGCGGCGGTGAGCGCGGCGGTCTTCTGGGTCCAGCCGGTGCCCGCCGAGACGTCGAAGACGCCGATGTAGCCGCCGGTGAGGAGTTCGAGCGGCTGCTTGATGGCGTTGCCGTAGTCGAACTGGGTGCCGTTCGCCGTGCGGCTCGGCTGGAACCACGCCGGGTAGACGAAGTCGCTGACCTTGGTGCCGGCGATGTCGTACGCGAAGCTGTCGTCCTCGCACGCGTCGCACACCTCCATGGCGTACAACACCCCTTTGTTGGCGGTCGGTTGGTTGAAGATCACCTGGTTGATCTCCGGGTCGCCGATCATCTCCAGCAGCTCGTGGCTGGCCGTCACGGTCCAGTTCTCGCCGTACTGCTTGTCGGTGCCGGCGAAGACCTTGCCGATCGGCAGGAAGTTCGCCGTCAGGTCGTGGTACCCGAGAGCGCCGGCCTGGTCGGAGTTGTCCAGGACGACCAGCCACCAGGCCTTGTCGGAGAGTGCGCTCGACGCGACGAACGACAGGTCCGCGTCGATCCCCCACGCCGGGGCGAAGTCCCGGTGGACCTGGGTCTGCAGGGCGGGGACCACAGCGCTCACCTCGTTGTCGGTGAGCACGGTGCTCTCGTTGGTCACTTCGATCTTGATGGTGGACATTGCTCCTCCCGATGCCGACACGCGCTGTATGCGTAGGTGATACGTATGTGTCGTAAATGTCGCTTGTATACTTACAGCCTCTGCCGCGCACCGGCGGACGTCAAGACCCCAGGGCAGCCCGGGAGGCACACGTGGAAACCGACTCGACCCCCGACCCCGAGGACGGCCCCGACCCGGGCCCTGCCCTCGGCCGGACCGCACCGAAGCCGCCCGCCCGGGGTCGACTCAGCAGGCCGCGGGTGGTGCGTGCAGCGGTCGCGCTGGTCGACCGCGAGGGCCTGGCCGCGCTCACCATGCGCAGCCTCGCCGTCGACCTGGAGGTGGAGCCGATGGCGCTCTACCGCTACGCCGACGGCAAGCAGGCGCTGCTCGACGGCATGGTGGAGGCCTTCTACGCGGAGGTGAACGAGCGGATCCAGGCGGTCTTCACCGGGCTGCCCCAGCCCGTCGACGGGGCGACCGGCGACTGGCGGGCCCGACTGCACCACGTCGCCCGCGCCTTCCACCAGGTCGCCGACGCCCACCCCGCGGTGTTCCCGCTGGTGGCCACCCGCCCGCTCAGCGTCCCGCTGGCCCGCCGCCCGGCCTCCATGCTCCAGCTCAACGAGCTCGTCCTGACCCTGCTGCACCAGGCGGGCCTCGACGACCGCGCCACCCTGCGGCTCTACCGCACCGTGGTCGGCTGGGCGATCGGCTACCTCCTGGTGGACAAGCGACAGGTGATCGACAACCCCGACGACCCCGAGCCCCTGCTCCGCCTCGGCCTGCACCGCCTCCCCGCCGCCCAGTACCCCCTGCTGCGTACCCTCGCCCCGCTGCTGATCGATCACGACACGGAAACCGAGTTCGCCACCGGTCTGGACGCCCTCCTGGACCGACTCGGCCACTGAGCCCGGCTCAAGGTGCACGGTTCGCGGCGCACGTTCATGTTCATGCCCCGATAGCCATGGGTAGGCAACGGTGCACGGAGCGTAGGCAGCAGAAGGGAACCGGAATGAGCGGTCAGCCGGGCGTGACGACGGACACCGACGGTGTCCAGGCCGGGGCGCGGTACGACGAGGCCGATGTGATCTTCCACGGCGGTGAGATCGTGACGGTCGCGGCCGACGCCCGGGAGTCCGATCCCGGCCCCGAGGCGGTGGCCGTGAAGGACGGTGTCATCGTCCACGTCGGCGGCCACCAGGAGGCCGTCGACCGCTGGCAGGGGCCCCGGACGCAGTTGCGCGACCTCGGCGGTCGCGCGCTGCTGCCCGGGTTCATCGACGCCCACGGGCACCTCGGCGGCATCGGCTTGCAGGCCACCCTCGCCAACCTGCTGGCCGCCCCCGACGGGGACGTCACCGACATCGACTCGCTCCTGGCGAAGCTGCGCGAATGGGCGAGGACCCCGGTGGGCGCGTTCTCCAAGTGGATCATCGGGTTCGGCTACGACGACGCCATGCTCACCGAAGGCCGCCACCCCACCCGCGACGACCTCGACAAGGTGTCCACCACCCGGCCGGTGCTGGCCATCCACCAGTCCTTCCACCTCGGGGCGGTGAACAGCCGCGGACTGCGGGAGTTGGGCTACACCAGGGACACGCCGGACCCGGAGGGCGGCGTGATCCGCCGCCGGACGGACGTCGACGTCCCGCCGCCCGGCGAGCCCGACGGCGTGCTGGAGGAGACGGCCTTCAGTCCGGCCTCCGAAAAGGCGACCAAGGGCCTGCCGTTGACCGCACTGGCCGCTCTCTTCAGCAAGGGCGTGGCGTCGGCCGCGAGCTTCGGCTTCACCACCGTCCAGGAGGGCGGGGCCACGCTGGAGAACCTCCAGGCCCTGCGGGACGCCGCGGCCCTCGTGCCGTTCAAGATCGACGTGGTCGCCTACGCCCGGGCCGACGAGGCGACGGCGTCACCGGAGGAGGACCCGGTCCGGGCGAGCCGGGAGTACCACCGGGGCGTGCGGGCGGCCGGGGTGAAGATGTACCTGGACGGATCCCCGCAGGGCCGGACGGCCTGGCTCACCAAGGCCTACAAGGAACGGCCGGACAACACCCCCGAGGGCTACCGCGGTTACCCCGCCATCGAGGACCCCAAGATCGTCCTCGACCAGGTGCGCACCGCCTACGCCAGGGGCTGGCAGGTGCTGGCGCACGTCAACGGGGACGCCGCGATCGACCAGTTCATCGAAGCGGTCCGGACCGCCGCCGCCGAGGTCGAGGTCGAGCCCGCCGAGGCAGACCGGCGGACGGTGGCGATCCACGCCCAGACCGCCCGCGAGGACCAGATCGAGGCCTTCGACCGCCTGGGCGTCATCCCGTCCTTCTTCTCCATGCACACCTACTACTGGGGCGACTGGTACCGCAAGACCGTGCTGGGGCCGGAGCGGGCCGCGACCATCTCGCCGGCCCGCTGGGCCGTGGACCGGCAGATGATCTACACCTCGCACCACGACGCCCCGGTGGCCCTGCCCAACTCGATCGCCATCCTCTCCAGCCAGGTCACCCGCCGCACCCGCACCGACGAGGTCGTGATCGGGCCCGAGCAGTGCGTGTCGGCCCTGGACGCGGTCAAGTCCATCACCATCAACGCCGCCCACCAGTACTTCGAGCAGGACCACAAGGGCAGCATCGAGGTCGGCAAGCTCGCCGACCTGGTCATCCTCTCCGCGAACCCGCTGACGGTTCCGCCGGAGGAGATCAAGGACATCACGGTCGCCGAGACCATCAAGCGGGGAACCGTCATCCACCCCGTCGGGGCCACCGGCAGCGACGACCTCGAGGCCGGGCTCGCGGTCCCGACCGACTACCAGTGGCACGGCTGTTGCTGACGTCGCGTTCCGGGCTACGGCCGCCCCGGGCCTCCGGGCCCGGGGCGGTCGTTCGGCCGGTCAGCGCGCGAGGACGTGGCCGTCCTCGGGGCGGTGGTCACGGGAGCGGCGCAAGTCGGCGGTGACGTAGGTGCGTTGCAGCCAGCGGTCCGCTCCGTCGTAGCGGGGCCGGAAGGCGGTGCGGCCGTGGACGGTGACGCGGTTGTCGATGACGACCAGGTCGCCGGGTGCCAGGCGCAGGGTGCGGGCGGTCGCCTCGCAGGCGCGGCCGAACTCGGCCAGCGCGGCGGTGGCCCGCGGGGTGAGCGGGGTGGTGACGAGTTGGGCCATCCGGATGTCGGGGTCCTCGACCGCGCCGGACAGCACCGGTCGGGGTTCGGCATCGGCCGGGCCGGCGGCGTCGGGGCCGAAGGAGGGCGGCGGTGTGGTGAGGAACTCCGGTGCGAACAGGGCCTGACGGCTTCCCTCGGTGAGCAGCGGCAGTGCCTGACGGAGGCCGGCGACGCGCATACCGGCGGTCCGGTCGTGGTCGGCGCGCAGGCACAGGAAGACCACGTAGTCGGGCGGGTGGGGGTGGAAGCCGTTCTCGGTGTGGAAGGACAGCGGCACCGATCCGGCGTTCCCGTGGAAGGTCTCCTGACCGGGCACGGGCACGACGTCCTGGACGAGCGCGCCGGACTTCTCGGCCAGGTAGGCGAGCGGTTCGCCGAGTCCGCAGGCCACCATGGTGAGCAGCGCGGCGGGGACGGCGGCCCGGCGTTGGACCGACCCGAGTACGGCCGGTGTCGGGGGCAGGGCCGCCCGGTCGATGGGCAGGCCGCCGATCACCAAGGTGCCGTGCGGGCCGGAGTCGCGTCGGAACCGGCGCACCACCCGGCGCAGCGGCAGCGGGAGTTCGTCCCAGGCCTCCCGGGCCCGGGCCACCCACTTGGGGCTGTCGACCTGGTCGTGCCCGTCGGCGCACAGCGTGCGGGCCAGGCGCTCGCACTCGCCGGCATCGGCCGGGTCCAGGGTCCAGTCGGCAGCGGCGACGGCGGTGCTGTTGTGCGGGGTGCCGGGCATTCGGGGCTCCTGCCGGGAGTACGAACGGAGGGCGGCCGAGCTCAGCTGTGGCGCAGATCGGCCACGGCGTCGGCGATGTAGTGGTCCCCGAAGCGGATCAGGGAGGCGTACTGGGCCGCGCGGCGGTGGCGCATGAGCCGTAGTTCGGCGACGGCGTTGTCGGGGCCTTCGGGTCGCTGGGCGATGGAACGACGCAGGTGCACCATCGAGTACGCGAGGGTGATGTGCCGTTCGGCGTCCACGATGTCGGCTTCCAGGAGGGCGCCCCGCGCCTCGGCCAACTCGGGGGCGCGGGCCGCCAGTTGCTCGAAGGAGTCGGGCAGCGCCGAGAGCAGGTCCTTCATCGCCGCCCGGAACAGCTTGTACCCGCGGTGCTGGCGCCCGCTGAGCGGGATGTCCGTCGACGGGGGCGCCATGGTCTGGCGGATCGCCGCCATGTAGTAGTCGGCCGGGATCGTACTGGCGTGGTTCATGGCCGCCGGGAAGCCGCGCACGTACACCGTCGCATCCGCCAGCCGCCCCAGCGCGGCATCGACGTCGCCGTGCCGAAGTCGGCGGGTGGCGTCGGCCACGGCGACCGCGGCGCAGACGTTGAACAGGACGTGGACCTGGTGCCCGATGAGCCACCGGGCACTCCACGCGCTCTCCAAGGACGCCCCTGTACCGGACTCGGGGACGGCAACCGGCGGGACGGCGTCGGGGTCGGCGCCCGGCGCCGCGCCGGTGAGGTCGAGCACCGACTGCCGCATGCCCGCCAGCTCCAGCGCCAGGTCGGCACCCGACAGCGGAGCCTCACACAGATCCTCCAGGCCTCGGTGGATCACCAAGGCGCCGTGCAGGGCGGCCTGCTGATCCGACAACTCCACCTCGCGGACCCGGAAGTACGACTGACTGGTCGACTCCGCCGGAACGTCCTCACCGGCGAGGGCCGGAGCGATGGCCGCCAGCGCGGCCACCAACTCGCCTGCCGCCGCGGCGGCTTGCCGCAGCCAGGCGGTCCGCTCAACGGGTCGGGCGTGGGTCGCCACCCCGGCCAGCACCTGCGCGGCCCGCCGCGCTTCGTCAGCGACCCTCGGGCCCAGCACCGGGACGGGCCGCCCACCTCGGGGTTCACGGAAGACAGCGACAGCAGGATGACCGGCAACCGGTGATAAGCCCATGGTTGAAGACCTTTGCCAGGAACACGCCACCCGAAACCCCGATCCGACGGCGACTGTCCGGATGAAGCGGGAGTTCAAGGTCGAGGCCACCGTCGGCAAGCCGCAGGTCGTCCACCGCGAAGGCATCCGCCGGAAGGTCGAGGGGATCGAGTACACCCACAAGTAGCACACCGGCGGTACCGACCGGTTCGCGCGCGTCCAGATCTCGATCGAGCCGATCGGGCCGCTCGGGTCCGGCGCCCGTGCCTGCCACAAGGACTCTCAGTCCGTGCCGGACTCCTGGAACTCCACCACGGCCGCGCCGTGTTCGTGAGCCCACCGGGTGAGCACGGCGATCGGCTCCACAAGTGTCCGGCCCAAGTCCGTCAGCACGTACTCGACCTTCCCGCCCTCGGCGCGCCGCTCGACCAGGCCGGCTCCGCCCGCTACCCGCTGGTCGCCCTGGACGACATCGCCTGGTTCGCCCGCCACATGTTCGACCACTGGCAGTCCTGGGGCGCCCGCGACCTCGCAGTGATCGGCGACAGCCTCACCGGCGAGGAGATCGCCGCCGCCTTCGCCCGGGTCACCGGCACCCCCAGCCGCTACGCGCCGATGCCGTACGACGAACTGCGCGCCGCCGTCCCCGGGTTCAGCCACGACTACGCGGCGATGTTCCGGTTCTTCGCCGACCGCGACCTCTACGCCCGGGACCGGGACATCGCCCTCCTGCGCCGCCTGCACCCCGGATTGCTGACCTTCGAGGACTGGCTGCACCGCACCGGCTGGACGGGGTGACCACCCGTCACGTCACGTCCGAGCACGGGCACGCGTGACCGGGGCCGACGCGCCGGGCCCTGGTGCGGGGTACTCCCGCACCAGGGCCCGGGGCTCAGGCGATTCCCAGGGCCCGATTCCCAGGGCCCGGGGCTCAGGCCTCCACGCCGTAGTACTGGGCGAGGAAGCCGATCACGTCGTCGGCATGCGGGAGCAGCTCCGGCAGTTCCCGGGCCAGCGTGGTGCGGATGGCCTCGGCCAGTTCGGGCAGGCCGGTGGCGGCGGACTTCACGTACGGTTCGAGGCGGCGGACGAGTTCGTAGTTGCTCTCCACGTCCAGCTGCCGCATCGCCTTCTCCAGCGGGGGCGCGTCGGCCGGCGGGATGTCGGGCAGCACCCGGCTGACGAAGGTGACCCGGTGCAGGACCCGCCAGCACGGCGGCTTGCGGTCCGACTGGCGGGCCTGGCGCAGCGCCGCCGCGTTGGGGTCGTGCCCGTTCTCCAGCCACAGGGGGTCGACGACCTTGTGGAAGAAGCTGTCGAAGTGCTCGCTGTCCTCCCCGAGGTAGAAGCTGAGGAAGCGGTAGGCGTCGACCTTGCCGGGCACCTTGACGGGCTGTCCGTCGCGGTCGAAGACCGGCTTGCGGTCGCCGTCGTAGCTCTGCAGGTTGCTGCTGGGCGCGACCTCGACCTCCAGTCCGAAGGAGCGGGTGGCCTCCTTGCCGCGGGCCCGGGTGGTGGTCATCCCGCCGCCCACGGAGGCGTCGAGCTGGGCGCCGATGCCGATGCCGGCGATCTGGAAGGAGGTGCCGATCGAGGTGCCGACCGAGCCGGAGAGCGAGTACGAGCCGGCCGTGGTCTCGCTGACCACGTCGGTGGTCTCGGTGGTCTCGGCGAAGAAGCCCCCGGCGGCCGTCCACACGTAGGTGTTGACCAGGTCGCGGCGGGAGAAGCCCTGCCCGGTCGCACTGTCGGTGGCGTCCCGGCCGCGGGCCGGCGAGGCGTCCGCGCCGATCGCGCCGCCGAGCACCCGGCCGGCCCGCTGGGCGAGCGGGTCGGGGGCGTGGGTCTCGGTGGAGACGCTGTCGTAGTAGCTGTGCAGGCGCTGCTGGTCGCGCTGGATGCGGCGCTTGAGCGCGTACGCCTCGCGGGGCTTGAAGTAGCTGTACTCGCCCCGGTCGCGGGCCCCCTGGTAGTCGGGGTCGGCGACCTTGCCGCGGGCGTCGAAGCCGACGGTGCCGTCCAAGGTGCCCTGCTTGGTGTAGCGCGGGTTGATCGGGAAGGGGATGACGTTCCAGTCCTTGGGGATGTCCGGGTTGGGCTGGATGCGGTAGGCCACCAGCGCGCCGCTGTGCGCCAGGCGCAGCGCGAAGACGTCCGCGGTCTGCGACTGGACGACGGCGAAGCCGGTGTTGGCCGGGACGTACCGCCGCCCGGCGGTGGGGTTGAGCACCCGGCCCGGGTCCTCCCAGTGGCCGGTGAGCGAGACCTTGGTGGTCCGGGCGGTGTTCTCGCCCTGGGAGACGGAGGTGTCCTCGGCCCAGCTGTTGGAGAACTCCAGGTTGCCCCGCACGCTCGCGGAGACCCCGCCCTTGGCGATGGACTTGGCGATGCCGAAGCCCAGCGGGGCGGTGATCATCCAGACGTCGACGTCCACCTCGTTGGAGAGCGCGAAGCCGAAGGCGGCGTCCACGCTGCGCTCCTTGGCGGAGGACAGCGAGCGGACGACCTGTTCGGCCTCGGTGAGCTTGACCGTGGCGGCGCCCTCGAAGGTGTCGCTGCCCGGGTCGGTCAGGCCCGCGGTGAGGTTCTCCGAGGGGATCGGTGGGGCGCCCTCGACGTAGCCGATCAGCTGCGGGTCGAACTGGACCTGGCTGACCCACTCGCTGACCAGCTCGCCGACCTTGTAGCCGGTGATGAGGTGCCAGCGGCCGTCCTGGAGGTAGCTGTAGGCGCGCTTGAGGACGCCGAACGCCTCGCCGCGCGAGCCGTACTGCATGTCGGCGTACTCGGCGACCGCCGGGGCGGCCGAGACGCTCTGGTGGAACGGGTTGCGCAGGCCGGCCAGGGCGGAGCGGACCTGGGCGGCGTCGTTGGAGACCGGGGCGGTGGAGAGCACGGTGCGCGGCCGGGTGGCCTCCGGGCCGAGCTCCAGGTGGTTGCCGCGCAGGCCCTCGTCGCGGACCTGGGCGCTGCCGGCCTCGGTGGAGTCCCGGTCGAACGGCCAGTAGGCGACCAGGTCCTCCTTCTCGCCCTTGAGCCGGGTGAACAGGTTGTCCAGCAGCTGCTCGTGGGTACGGGCGGTGCGCCAGATCCGCACCTCCTCCAGCACGCCGTCGAAGGCCTCGACGGGCTTGCCGCCCTTGAGCGCCGCGCCCAGGGTCAGCTGCGGGTCGCCGGCGGCGGCGAAGGCGGCGGTGTCGGGCAGGCCCGGGGTGCCGACCGGGTCGCAGGCCACGGCGACGCCGTTGCGGTACAGCCGGAAGACACTGCCGCGCGGGTCGGGGTTGCGGACCCAGCGGGCGCCGCGCAGCCGAGCGGGGTGGGAGCCGGTGGTGTCGGCCGCCGTGCTGCCCGCGTTCTCCTCGAAGCGCCAGTGCGCGACCAGGCCGCGGTCGCGGGCGGTGACGGCGGTGCCGAGCCGGGCGGCGTCCCGGGCAGCGCCCCAGATCCGGACCTCGGCGAGCACCCCGGCCAGCTGCTGGACGGTGACGCCCTCGCGGGCCCGGCCGAGCTCCAGCGGCGCGTCGTTGCCGCGCGGACCAGGCCCCTCGTAGCGGCCGGCGCCGATCTCCCGGCCGTCCAGGTGGAAGCGGATGTCCTGCCACTCGCGCACGGCGAGCGACTCCACCAGCTCGACGCTCTGGGTGACCGGCTTGCCGTCGGCGCCGGTGGCGGTGATCTGCTTGGTGCCCTTCTGCTCCTGCATCGAGCGGCCGCCCTTGCGGACCACGGCGATGCGGTGGAACTGCCCGGCCCGCACGCCCTCGGTGGAGGTGAAGCGCACGGCCCGGCCGTCGGGCTCCTCGAAGGCGAACTCCAGCCGCCCGTCCGGGAGGACGGCCAGCCGGTACGGCACGCTGCCGCCGACGCCGTCGGCGGTGCGGCCCTTGGAGAGCAGGCCCTGGGTCTCGCCGAGGCGGTCGACGCGGGCGAACACCTCCAGGGTCAGGTCGTCGGCGATGTCCAGCGCGTCGTCGTCCGGGACCTCGAGGTAGGCGTCGCCGGTCAACTCGACCGCCCAGGACTGCTGGTAGGCCAGGGCGAGGTGGCTCCACTCCCGCAGCGGAAAGGTCTCCCGGCTGACCACCCGGCGGTCGCCGACGTGCGCGACGGCCCGGTAGCCGCCGTCGGCGATCGGAGCGCGCGCCGGGACGGGGGTGGGCATGCCGCGCAGTTCGGCGTGCCGGTTGTTCCCGGAGCGGTCGCTCAGCACGGCCGTGGTGCCGGGAGCGGGCGCCGAGTACGTCCAGTAGCCGAGCAGCCCCGTCTCGTTGCCGCTCAGCCGCCGCCCCTGGTCGGCCCGCAGCTCGTCGCCGCCACGCGCCTTGGACCAGAGCCGGACCTCGTCCAGCCGGACGGAGGCGAACTCTCGGGGCCAGCAGGCCACCGTGCCCAAGGAGAACCGGCCCTGCCCGCGGTACGGCGCGTCGGCGGTGCGCCGGGCGATCTCCTGGCCGTCCAGGTAGACCACCTGCTGGCGGGTCTCGCGCTGGAAGACGCAGGCCCAGTGGTGCCACTTGGTGTCGCCGAACACCTGGGTGGTGTCCAGGTCGTCGCCGTAGAAGGCGAAGGTGAAGCGGCCGTTGGAGCGGAAGCCGATGTGCAGGCTCTCGCCGGCCCGCCCCTGGTCGCCGCTGTGGCCGAGCACGTAGTGCGACCGGCTGTCGATCATGGTGCGCTGGGCCCAGAACTCCACCGTGAAGTCGCCGTCGCCGAAGCCGAACGCGCCGGGCACCACGGCGGCGTCGTCCACGCCATCGAAGACCAGCCCGGAGGTCGCCTGGGTGCCGAGCAGGCCCAGGCCGTACGGGGTGTCGCCGGCGTTGGCGTGCAGCAGGCGCACCGGGCCCTCGACCCGCTCCGGGTTGACCCAGGCTTCCAGGGTGAGGTCCCCCGACGTCGCCGCCCGGGGCAGCTGCCCGGCAGGCAGGGCCAGGAAGCGGCCCTTGCCGTCGAAGGCGTAGGCCCGGCCCGGCATGTCGGCCCGCCAGCGCCCGCCGTGGCCACGCACCAGGCCGCCCGCACTGCCCAGCGGCAGTTCGGCCAGGCCCCCGGGGTCGACGGTGATCAGCCGGGAGCCCTCCGCGAGGTTGCTGCCGGGCTGCGAGGACTCGGACCAGCGGTGGTCGTAGCGCACCCGCTGCACGCTCATCCCGGGCTTCAGCAGGGTCTGGTCCGCGCCGGCGCCCAGGCGTAGCGACTTCGAACCGGCGGGGTGGCTGCCCTCGAAGCGGAAGCCATGGCCGCCGACGGTCACGAAGCCGGGGCCGGCCAGCGGGGCGAGGGTGCCCTCGGTGAACTGCACCACGTCGCCGTCGATCCGCAGCACCGTGCCGATCGTGACGGGCTGCTCGGCCGCGCCGTTGACCACGGCGGCGAAGTCCTCGGCCCGGCGGGGCAGGTGCGACCACTTCTCGGTCTGCCCGCCGTGCCGGACGGTGAGGGTGACCTGCGTCGGGCCGTCCCCGGCCTCGACGCTGATCCCGGTCCCGGTGAGGTCGGTACCCGCGTCCCGGGCCGTGAAGGAGACCGTCCGTCCGCCGGCGGTCAGCTGCCGGGAGGAGCGCAGCACCTGGGTGTCGTAGTAGGCGGCGAAGAACTGGCCGTTGGAGCCCCGGAAGTAGAGCACGACGTTGCCGGTGGCGCTGTCCAGCAGGAACGGGCGGTCGGCGGCGCGAGCGAAGCCCAGCAGCGCGCCGGAGCCGCTCAGCCCGGTGCGGTCCACGGCGAGCTGCGGCACCGGCAGGGCGATGTCGTCGGAGCCGCGCACACCGCCGGTGAGCCGGCCCAGCTCCTCCTGCTTGGCGGCGAGGCCGGCCTGCTGGGCGGCCAGGTCGCGGCGCAGCTGGGCGAGCCGGTCCTGCTTGATGCCGAGCAGCTCCAGGCGCTGGGTGAGCTCGGAGATCTGCCGGTTCAGCCGGTCGGTGTTGGGGCTGGACTTCAGCGAGTTGTCGATCCGCTCCAGGATCAGGATGCTCTCGCCGGAGGCGTTCGCCGCCGAGTACTCGTACTGGACGACGCGGTCGCCCTGGCTGTCCCGGGCGGCGATCGGCTTGCGGCTGCCCCGGACGACCAGGCTGTAGCCGTTCCAGCTGTCGAGCGCGAACTGGGTGAAGTCGTTGTCGGCCTCGCGGCGGTACTGGATGAGACGGGCGTCGTTCCCGGTCTCGCGGCCCGCCACGTTCAGGTCGAGGCCGGAGTTGGCGTTCCTGACGAAGTAGCAGGTGAGGCCGTTGAGCGTGGTGCCGGCCGGCTCGAAGGTCCAGATCGTCGACGCGGCCTGCCGGTTGGCGGTGCGCACCACCGGGGCTTCGCCGTCCTTGCTGTCGCCGTTCACCGCGAGGTACTGGTCCTTGCCGTCCTTCTGCAGCTTGAACCGCAGCCGGTAGCGCCAGTAGGTGGGATCGTTCTCCAGCGCGGTGCGCGCCTCGGCGCGTTGGCGCTCGACGTCGGGGATCTCGGCGGTCTCCAGCTGGAGTCGGGTGATCTCGGCCTCGGTGCCGGCGACGTCCCGGGCCAGCTTCGCCACCTGGGCGTCCACCTCCCCGGCCGCGTCCACCGTCCCGCTGGACTCCGGCGCGGCCAGCACCGGCAGCGCCAGCTCCTCCGGGACCTGGGCCAGCCGGCCGTCCCGGCCCACGCCGAGGTCCACGGTGGCGACGAACGCCTCCTCGGTGGCCCGGCCGGTCACCGGGTCGGGCCCGCCGGTGGTGCAGGCGAGCAGCACCCTGGCCTGGCGCTTGACCGGCTTGGACGCCTGGTCGTAGCCGGCCGGCGCGGCCTCCTGCTGGTGGTGCAGCAGCGCGGACAGGCCGGAGACCACCCGGCGCCCGGCGAACGCGAAGGAGCTGCGGCTCACCCCGGAGTCCTCCCCGACCGGGGCCTCCGAAGTGACCCAGGCGGGGCCGCCGCTCAGCGCGGCGTTCCGGGCGTGGTCGGTCTGGTCGTGCAGGGTGCTGCCGGTGCCCTCGTCGAAGCGGTAGTAGACGGCCAGCCCGGGTTCGTTGCCGATCAGCCGGCGGCCGCGGTCGGCGGCGATCTCGGCGCCGCCGCGCGGGCGGAGCCAGATCCGGACCTCGTCGAGCTCGCCGCGCCCGTACGAGCGGATGCCGCGCCCCAGGGTGAGTCCGCCGAGACCGGCGTAGGGCATGTCCGTGGTGCGCCGGCCGAGTTCGACACCGTCGCGGTAGACGATCTGCTCGCGGGTGTCCCGGACGAAGACGCAGGCCCAGTGGTGCCAGTCGGTGTCCGCGGTGCGCTGCGCGATGTTCAGGTCGTCGCCGTAGAAGGCGAAGGTGAAGGTGTCGTCGCCCCGGAAGCCGATGTGCAGGGTGCGCAGCCGGACGCCCTTGGAGGCGCCGTGGCCGATCAGGAAGTCCTCGCGTCCGCCGGTGGCGGTGCGCCTGGCCCAGAACTCCACGGTGAAGTCGGAGTCGGCCAGGTCGAGGGCGCTGGTCGGCAGTTCGGCCAGGTCGTCGACGCCGTCGAAGCGCAGGGCCGTACCCGCCCGGCCGTTCTCGCTCGCCGCGGGGACCAGCGGGCGGCCGGTGAACGGGCAGGTGCCGGGTGCGCTCTCGTAGACGGCGTCCCGGTGGCGCGGGTCGGGGCTGGTCCAGGCCTGGGTGCCCTGGGTGTTGAACAGGCCGTCCCGGCCGCGCTCGACGCTGAAGCCGTCGATCCGGCCGGTGGCGTCGTTGTGCGCGAAGATCTGCCAGCGCTCCCGGCCGTGCACGGCGGTGGGCACCAGCAGGGCGGTGAACCGGCCCTCGGAGAGGTTGCGGACGAAGGACAGCTCCTGGGTCGGTTCGACGAACGGCCGGCCCTCCATGTCCTGGGTGCCGAGGCTGTCCTTGGCGGAGTCCGGGCGGCCCTTGTGCCGGCTGCGCCGGTAGCGGACCTCCAGCACCGGCTTCAACTCACCGCCGGCCAGCACGAACCGGTCGCACAGCAGGGTGGCGTCGACCGCCGGGACCTTGGCCTGACCGCCCGCGGCCAGGTAGTCGGTGCGCGCCGGGTCGCCCGAGGAGCGGGCACCGTCGGCGAGCCGGAACACCGCGTCCGGGTGGTCGGCGCGCACCGACTGGCGCAGCACGTACAGGTGGGTGCCGTCGGAGAGGACGTGGAAGGGGGCGGCGGCGCCGAGCCGCGCCGTGCTGGACAGGAACCGGTCCAGCTCCTGCTCGTCCAACCGCTCCGCCGCGTCCGCCTCGACCCGCCCGCCGCGCTTGACGACGGGCATCCGCACCGTGCCCGCCACCGCGTAGCCGACCCGCGCCACCTCGACGGGGAAGCGCAGCGGCAACGGGTCCTCCGACCAGTAGGCCGCGTCCGCCTCCCCCTTCGCCTCGTCGTGCTGCGACAGGTCCAGGACGCTGTAGACGATGCGCCGTTGGTCGTCCATCGCGAAGGCGACCGTACTGCCCTGGTGCCGCACGGTCGTGGTGTGCACAAAGGCCCGGTCGCTGTAGACCTTCGCCAGGTGCTGCATCTCCGTCAAGCCGCCACCTCATGCCGGGTGGCCGCAGGACTACCCACGGCCACGTGATCAACACGGAACGTGCCCACGCTTTCACCGGATGTGACTGCCCATCAAGATACTTTCGCGCCACGGCACATGGCCGATCGCGCCATCCCCGGGGCGGCCCGGGCGTTCTGTGCGGCCCGGTCAGCTCGTGTACATCTGGACGGTCTTGACGATCACCAGGATCACCGCGAGGACCAGGTAGCCGCGCAGGGTGAGCAGGCCCGCCTTGCACAGGGCGGAGAACTGCGGTCGGGGCAGGGTGTCCAGGGCGGGGGTGCGCCAGCGGGTCCGGTCAGCCCATGATGACCAGCAGGGCCCTGATGCGTTGCCCCAACGAACCGCCGGTAGGGAGGGTTGTTACCGCATACCGGAGGCGTACGAGAGCACGCGGGAGCAGGGGTGACTACGGCCCGGACCACTGCAGTCCTTGTTCTCGCCCCCTCCCGGCCGGGGGCGCACCGAGTGTGCGCCGCATCGACACGGCAAGGAGCGTCCCGGCGCACGGAAGCGACCGGTACTCAACCTTGACCCGTACGGACGACGACGGCGGCGGTGGACAGCCGGCGCCCCGGCCGAAAGCCCTGATGGCGCCCGGCCCGGATGGTTCTGACGGAACTACGGGAGGCCCGTCGCCGTGCGGACGAGGTCGGCGACGGCCCTGGACCGGCTGTGCGGTGGCCAGGCGATCACCGTGGTGACCTTCGGCGCGTCCAGCACGGGCACCGCGGCGAGGTCACCGTGCAGCTGGGACCGGCATGACTCCGGTGAGACCGCGCAGGCCCGGCCGAGTGCGACGAGCTGCAACAACTGGGCGTGGTCACGGACTTGGGGGCCGGGGCCGGGCGGATAGCTGCCGTCGGGGCCGGGCCAGCGCGGCAGGGGCAGGCCCGGCAGCCCGGTGAGGTCGGCCAGGTGCAGATGGGCCCGGAGGGCGAGCGGATGCCCGGCCGGCAGGACCGCCACCTGGCCCTCCGTGCCGAGCTCCTCGGTGTGCAGCCCGGCCGTCGAGTCGAACGGCCGGTGCAGCAGCGCCACATCGGCCCGGCCCTCGCGCAGGAACCGCCCCTGCTCGGCCGGGCCGCACAGGATGACCTCCACGGGGACCGCGCCCGGTTCGGCGGCGTACGCGTCGAGCAGTCTGGCCAGCAGTGCGCTGGACGCGTTGGCCTTGGTAACCAGGACCAGGCCGGGACCGCCGGTCGCGGGGAGGGCGGCGCGGCGGGTCCGGCGCTCGGCGGCGTCGACCGCCTCCAGCGCCGCCCGGCCCTCGACCAGCAGCACCGAGCCGGCCTCGGTCAATGTGACGGTGCGGCTGGTCCGGTCCAGCAGCGCGGCCCCGAGCCGGCGTTCCAGCTGCTGGATGGCCCGTGACAGCGGCGGCTGTGCGATGCCCAGGCGCTGCGCGGCGCGCCCGAAGTGCAGCTCCTCAGCGACAGCGACGAAATACCGCAGTTCCCGCGTCTCCATGCGGCCACGCTACCCCTGATCGATACCCGCACGGTATCGGTGCCCACCCGATCGGTCTTGGACCTCCGCCGGGGACCGGGCGCAGCATGGTTCCCATGAGCGAACGAACGATTGCGCTGGTCACCGGCGCGAACAAGGGAATCGGCTACGAGATCGCCGCGGGCCTGGGCGCCCTCGGCTGGAGCGTCGGCGTCGGCGCCCGCGACGACCGGCGCCGCCTGGCCGCGGTGGAGAAACTGCGCGCGGCCGGCGTCGACGCGTTCGGCGTCCCGCTGGACGTGACCGACGACGCGAGCGTGACCGCCGCCGTACAGCTGATCGAGGACCGGGCCGGGCGCCTCGACGTGCTCGTCAACAACGCCGCCATCACCGGCGGCATGCCGCAGGAGCCCACCCGGGTCGACCCCGCCACCATCCGAACGGTCGTGGAGACCAACGTGATCGGCGTCATCCGCGTCACCAACGCGATGCTGCCGCTGCTGCGCCGCTCCGCCTCACCGCGGATCGTCAACATGTCCAGCAGTGTCGGCTCCCTCACCCGGCAGTCGGCGACCGGCGGCGAGCAGTCGATCGGTCCGGTGGCCGTGGCGTACGCGCCGTCGAAGACCTTCCTGAACGCCGTCACCCTCCAGTACGTCCGGGAACTGAGCGGCACGAACATCCTGATCAACGTCGGCTGCCCGGGCTACGTCGCGACCGACCTCAACGGCTTCCGCGGCGTACGCACCCCCGAACAGGGCGCGGCGATCGCCGTCAAACTCGCCACCCTGCCCGACGACGGCCCGACCGGCCAGTTCTTCGAGGACGCCGGCCCGGTGCCCTGGTGACGGCAGCGGCTCCGGACGGCCACTCCCCCGTTCGGCCTATCAGATGAAATTGCGCGCGGCAGCGCCGAAAGCTCCAAAAAGGGAATCCCGAGGTCCCGAATATTCGTGATATTCGGACGACACGGAATTGCGACGCCTCGACGCCCTTTTCCCTCGCGAATGCGAGGGGCTTTCCGCGGTGCGTGATCAGCGCGGCTAGCGTGGCTGGTGGCGGCCCGAAAGCCGCGGTTTCCACGACCGACCTGAGTGAGGCGTACGTCCATGAGCCTGAGCATCCGCAACCAGATCCCCGGCACCGTCACCTCCGTCACGGCCGGCGAGGCCATGTCCACGGTGAAGGTCCGCCTGGCGGGCGGTCAGGACATCACCGCCGCGATCACCACCGACGCGGTCAAGGACCTCGGCATCGCCGAGGGCGCGGCCGTCAAGGCGCTCGTGAAGTCCACCGAGGTCTCCCTCGCGACCGGCCCGGTCGAGGGCATCTCGATCCGCAACCAGCTCGCGGGCACCGTCACCGACGTCGCGACCGGCGGGGCCATGGGCTCCGTCAAGGTCACCGTCGAGGGCGGCGAGCTGACCGCCGCCATCACCAAGGACGCCGTCGAGGCCCTCGGCCTCGCGGCCGGCTCCTCCGTCGTCGCGCTGATCAAGTCGACCGAGGTCTCGCTCTCGCTCTGATCCGCGCCTCTCGACGGCCGCGGGCCCCGCACCCGGGACGGTGCGGGGCCCTCGGCCGCCTCCTCGGCGCATCAACGCGTCGGCGCGTCGGGGCGTCGGGGCGTCGGGGAGTCGGGGAGTCGGCGCGTCAGGGCGACTGCTCCGGGGCGCGGATCAGTAGACGTCGCGGACGTACCGCTTGTCGCTCCCGAGTTGCCGGACGTACGCGGCGGCGGCCTCCTCGCCCAGGCCGCCGTGGGTGGCGACGATCTCCCGCAGGGCCCGGTCGACGTCCTTGGCCATCCGGCCGGCGTCGCCGCAGACGTAGAAGTGGGCGCCGTCCTGGAGCCAGCGCCACAGGCGCGGGCCGTGTTCGCGCATCCGGTCCTGGACGTAGGTCTTGTTGCGCTGGTCGCGCGAGAACGCGACGTCCAGGCGGTCCAGGTGACCGGACGCCAGGTGCGCCTCCAGCTCCTCGCGGTAGTAGAAGTCGGTGGCTTCGCGCTGCTCGCCGAAGAACAGCCAGTTGGGGCCGGTGTGGCCGCGGGCCTGACGGTCCTCCAGGAAACCGATGAACGGCGCGACGCCGGTTCCCGGGCCCACCATGATCATCGGCGTGGCCGAGGCGGCGGGCGGGCGGAAGTGCGGGGAACGCTGGACGAACACCTGCACGGGGCCGTCGTCGGCGCAGTCCGCGAGGTAGCTGGAGCAGACGCCCTTGCGATCGCGGCCGAGGTCGTTGGTGTAGCGGACGACGGACACCGTGAGGCGGACTTCGCCCGGGTGCGCCAACGGGCTGGAGGAGATCGAGTACAGCCGCGGCTGGAGCCGCTTGAGCACGCCCGTCCATTCCGCGGCGGAGGCCCGGACGGGGAAGGCGCCGATGACGTCCGCGGCCTGCCGGCTCCAGCTCCACTTCGCGAGTTCGCCCGTGTTCCCGGGCCGCAGCAACCGTCTGAGGTCGCGGTCTCCGCTCCGCTCGGTGACGAACCTGAGCAGGTCCGGGGTGAGACGGGCGATGTCGAGGCGGGTCCGCAGGGCCTCGCCCAGCGGGATGTCCCCGGCCCCGGGCAGGGAGACGGTCTCATCGGGGTCGAGACCGGTGAGGGCCAGCCACTCGGCGACGAGTGCGGCCCCGTTCGCGGGCCAGACGCCGAGCGCGTCGCCGGCCTCGTAGGCGAGTTCGCCGCCGCGGGTGTCGAAGGCGAACTGCCGTACCTCCTTCTGCGATCCGGGCAGACTCAGCACCCGGTTGCCGATCAGGAGGGTCGCGAAGGGGGCGGACTTCGAATACGTGACGGGTACGGCCGGTCCGGCGGAGGGGACCGCGTTCGGCGCCGCGGCGGCCCTGGCGAGCGCGGCGGTGACCTCGGTGAGCCACTGCGCGGCGGGCTCGTCGTCATCGGGTTCGCAGTCGGTGCGCGGGTGCAGGCGGGTGGCCCCGAGTTCGGCGAGGCGTTCGTCCAGCCGGCGGCCGTGGCCGCAGAAGTCGTCGTAGCTGGAGTCGCCGAACGCCAGGACGGAGTACCGCAGGCCCTCCAGCCGCGGGGCGTCCGGGGCGCTGAGGCCCTGCCAGAAGTGGGCGCCGTTGTCCGGGGCGTCGCCGTCGCCGAAGGTGCTGGTGATGATCAACAGGTCGGTGTCGGAGGTGAGTTGCTCGGGGGTGGCGTCGGCCATGACGAACAGGGTGGGGGTGTGGCCGGCCTCGGCGAGTCCGGCGGTGGCGGTGACGGCGTACTCCTCGGCGTTGCCGGTCTGCGAGGCCCACAGGACGAGCAGGGTCCGGGCCGGGGCGGCGGTGACGCTGGGAGAGACAGGTCCGGTCGTCCCGGGGGCGGGCGCGGCGGGGGCGGCGGTCCGCGAGAACATGCCGGCCAGCACACCGTTGACCCACAGCGCCGTCCCCGGGTCGAAGGGGGCGTCCGCAGGCAGCACCGGGACCCCGTCGGGCGGGGTGTGGGCGACGCCGGAGAGGTATCCGGACAGGTAGCGGCGCTCCGGCTCGGCGAGGGCCGGCGGGGTGAGGTCGGCGATTCCGAACAGCGCGGCGGCGGCGGAGACGGCGGCCGACGGACCGCCGGTCACGGCCGGGGGTGCCGGGTCGGCACCGGCCGGGGCAAGAGCAGCGGCGGCCTCAGGCACGGGTGCGGCCTCCTCGGCTGTCGGAGCGGGAACCACGCGCATCGAGACGGCGCAGGCCTTGAGTTCGGGCTGGAAGGAGATCGGGTCGACGGCGTCATTGGTGACGGCGTTGACGGAGAGGTACTCGCCGAAGAGGTCGTTCCAGTGGAACGGCGCGAAGCAGTTCCCGGGACGGACGCGGTCGGTGACGACGGCGGGCAGCACGGCGCGGCCGCGACGGGAGGCGAGCTCGATGCGGTCGCCGTCCCGGGCGTCCATCGCGACGGCGTCCTCGGGGTGGATCTCGACGAACGGACCGGGGTTGAGCTTGTTCAGCTTGGCGACCTTGCCGGTCTTGGTGAGGGTGTGCCACTGGTGCTGCAGTCGACCCGTGTTGAGGACGAACGGGTAGTCGTCGTCGGGGAGTTCGGCGGCCGGCAGGTGCGGGCGGGCGAAGAACCGGGCGCGTCCGTTCGGCGTCGGGAAGTTGAGCCGCGGCCGGGTGCCGTCCTCCCGCTCCAGGAGGTCCTGGCTGGTCCCGTCGTTGAGGTAGCGGATGGGGTTGCGGTCGGGCCCGCCCGGTGCGGCGGGCCACTGCACCGGCGTCCCCCGCAACCGTTCGTAGCTGACGCCGCGGAGGTCCCAGCCGGTCCCCGGGTTCCAGGCCTGCTTGAGCTCCTCGAAGACCTCCTCGGAGTCCGCGTAGGTGAAGGCGTCGGCGAAGCCCATCGCGCAGGCGACGCGGGCGATGAGCTGCCAGTCCGGGGTGGCCTGGCCGGGCGGGGTGACCACGCCGGGTACCAGGGTGAGGTTGCGCTCGGAGTTGATCATCACGCCGTCGGACTCCGCCCACAGCGTGCCGGGCAGGACCACGTCCGCGTACGCGTTGGTCTCGGTGTCGGCGAAGACGTCCTGGGTGATGACGAGGTCGGCGGCCTCCAGGCCGGCGATGACCGTCCTGCGGTTGGCCACCGAGGCGACCGGGTTGGTGCAGATGATCCAGCAGGCCTTGATGTCGCCGGCGGCCATCCGCTCGAACATCTCCACCGTGCCGCGCCCGACCTCGGTGCGCAGCGCGCCGGACTCGATGCCCCAGAGGTCCTCGATGAAGGCGCGGTCGGCGTCGACGAGGACGGAGCGCTGGCCCGGCAGGCCCGGTCCCATGTAGCCCATCTCGCGGCCGCCCATGGCGTTGGGCTGGCCGGTCAGCGAGAGCGGGCCGGCCCCCGGCCGGCAGATCGCGCCGGTGGCCAGGTGCAGGTTGACCAGGGCGTTGGTGTTCCAGGTGCCGTGGGTGGACTGGTTGAGGCCCATGGTCCAGCAGCTCATCCAGTCGCCGGCCTCGCCGATCCACCGGGCGGCCTGCCGGATGTCCTCCTCCGGGATGCCGGTGATCCCGGCGACCGCGGCCGGGGCGTAGTCGGCGAGGAAGTCCGGCATGCCGTCCCACCCGTCGGTGTGCTCGGCGATGAACTCCTCGTCGGTGTGGCCGTTCTGGACCAGCAGGTGCAGCAGACCGTTGAGCAGGGCGAGGTCGGTGCCGGGCTTGATCTGCAGGAACAGGTCGGCCTTGTCGGCGGTGGCGTTGCGGCGCGGGTCGACGACGATGAGCTTCGCCCCGCTGGACTTGATCCGGTCCGTCATCCGCAGGAACAGGATCGGGTGGCAGTCCGCCATGTTGGCACCGATGACGAGGAACGCGTTCGCGCGGTCGAAGTCCGCGTACGAGCCGGGCGGGGCGTCCGCACCGAGCGAGAGCTTGTAGCCGCTGCCCGCACTGGCCATGCACAGACGGGAGTTGGACTCGATCCCGTTGGTCCGGACGAACCCCTTGGCCAGCTTGTTCGCCAGGTACTGGGCCTCCAGGCTCAGCTGCCCGGAAACGTAGAACGACAGCGCGTCCGGGCCGTGCTCGTCCAGGATCGCCCGCAGCCGGCCGGCCACCGCCGCGACCGCCGCGTCCACGTCGGCGGGCACCGCCGCCTCGCCGCGGGCAGCGCGCACCAGGGCCGTCTCCAGGCGCCCGGGGGCGGCGAGCAGGTCGGCGTGCGTCGCGCCCTTGGTGCACAGCCGGCCGCCGTTGGCGGGGTGGTCCTTGTCGCCCGACACCTTCACGACGGTCCGGCGGCCGCCCGCGTCCCGCCTCAGGTCCAGCACGATCCCGCAGCCGACCCCGCAGTACGAGCAGACCGTTCGTGCCCGGCTCCCGTCCGTCCCTGCCACCGTTGCCCCCTCACCCGCGCGAGTGCCGGGGCCCGTCCATCGCGTCCGCCGGCAGCCGGGTACCGCACTCCGGCAGGGGCTCACCGTAGGAACCGGGTGTTGCGGCCGACGGCGGAGATCGCTTCGGCGCTGTTACGGGCCCCGCACCGCGCGCGGTCCGGGCTGTGAGGAAGGACCGCCGTGGCCCCCTATGGTTACGCGTGGGAGTGGTCGTGCTCCTGCTGGAGCTCGTACTCGTCCCACCCGGGGAACGGGTCCTCGAACGCCGTCCAGACGCGGGGCCCGGCCGCGTGCTCGGCGTCGTCCAGCAGGCAGCGGGTGAGCGCGGCGCGCAGCTCGTCCTTACGCAGGCCGGTGCCGATGAAGACCAGCTCCTGGCCGCTGTGCACCTGCTCATCGCCGAGACCGGTCAGCGCCGTGGCATCGGCCAGACCGGCCGGGTACGTGGGCGGGCTCATGATCGGGCGCATGCCGGAGGGCTCGAACCGGGCGACCGAGCCCGCCTGGGACCACAGACCGGTGACGGCCGACCGGGAGGCCAGCCAGAAGAAGCCCTTCGAGCGCAGTACGGTGCCGAACTCCCCCGCGTCGAGGCGCTCGCTCACCAGCTCCCAGAGCCGGCCGGGGTGGAAGGGCCGTTCGGCGCGGAAGACCAGGCTGGTGATGCCGTACTCCTCGGTCTCCGGCACGTGGTCGCCGTTGAGCTCGGCGACCCAGCCGGGGGCCTCCTGGGCCTTGGCCAGGTCGAAGAGGCCGGTGCCCAGGAGCTCGGCGGGCGGGACGCGCCCGCCGGTCGCACGGACGATCCGGGCCGCGGGGTTGAGCCGGCCGAGCGTGGCGGCGAGCCGGTCGGCCTCCTCGGCCGTGACCAGGTCGGTCTTGTTCAGGACCAGCACGTCGGCGAACTCGACCTGGTCCATCAGCAGGTCGCTGACGGTGCGTTCGTCGTCCTCGTACTGGTCGAGGCCGCGGGCGGTCAGCTCGTCGCCGCCGCGCAGTTCGGGCAGGAAGTTCGCGGCGTCCACGACGGTGACCATGGTGTCCAGACGGGCCACGTCGCCCAGGGTGGCGCCGTCGTCGCGGGCGAAGGCGAAGGTGGCCGCGACGGGCATCGGCTCGGA
>NZ_JBHVUS010000035.1:0-93507 GCF_042884005.1 Kitasatospora sp. NPDC058162 | reverse complement strand
CGCCTCCCCCGTCTAGGGGGAGGCGCTTCTCTGCGTTCCCGGGAACTGTCAGCACATACCGGCCAGTTGGGGGGCGATGCGGTCGGCGAGCTGGTCCAGGTCGAGGCCGGCCAGATGGTTGATGGTCATCTCACGGACATCGCTCAAGGTGCTGCCGAGGTTGTCGGCACGCAGGTGCGCTGGGGCGAGACCCCGGCGGAAGACATCGTGTTCGAGCGCGGAGGCGATCAGCTCGTGGGCGAGGTCGAGTGGGGTCCGCTCGCGTAGGGCGAAGGTGAGGTGAAAGCTCGGTTCATCGCCAGTGCAGATGGGGGCGTGGACCCATCCCCGCGGGACCACGAGGGTGTCACCGGGCTCCAGGTCGAAGGTGGCGAACGGTTTGGTGGTGTCCCACGCCTGCTGCATCTCCTCGGTCCACTCGGTGGGGGAGTCGAGGTAGTCGTCCATCGGGTGTCGCACGGTGGGTGCCCACAGCGGCCAGTGCTTCCGGCCGGACAGCTGGGCGACCAGGACGGTGGTCTGGTCCCAGTGGTGGGTGAGGCCGGTTTCACCCGTGGGAGTGATGATCGCGGAGACGTACAGGGTGTAGCCGGTCTCAGCCTGGACTTGGGCGCAGAACTTGGCCAGGTAGGGCACGGTCGTCTGGATCTCGCGGAGGTTGACGGTGTGGCCGTCATCGATGAGTCCGCGCAACTTCCCAGGCAGCATTGCGCCGTCCTTGGAGAAGCGACCGGGGTGGACCGCCCGGCCGTTCCTGACTGCGGCGGTGCGCGCGGGGACAGTCAGGCCGTGGTCGATGTAGGTGTTCATCAGGTCCAGGGTGATGGCCCGGTCGAGTGTGGCGCTCTGGCGGCGGTACAGGTGCGGTTCTGTGGGGCAGGCGCTGAGCAGGTCGCCGACGCGGGCGCCGAGGAGTTCGTTCAGAGACATGGTCGTCTCCCTTAGGGCAGTGGGCACTTGATGCCGGGATGGAACGGCAAGGATGGGCAGCAGATGACCGCGGAGCTCATGAACCGCCTGTCGTCGAGGTAGTGGGACCAAACGACGTCGGAACCGTGGAGCAGGGAGCGGTGCGCGCATTCCTGGTACCACTCCAGAGTCGCGTAAGCCCGCTTCCCGTCGGCCCGCTGCATGGGCGGATGTTCCTTATAGATGCTGGTCAGCCAGTCGACGGCAGGGGACGCGGCAGTCCAGGTGCGCTGTTCGAGATCCTCGGGGCGGCGCAGGAGGTAGTGCCCGGTCATCATTGGCGGAATGGTGCGCTGACTGAACGGAATGAACGTCTCTTGCGGGTGCGCGCTCATACCGCTGGGCACCCGGAGTTCTTGGATGTCGAAGGGCTCGGGACGGCGCAGGTACTCCAAGTCCATGAGCCTGCGCTGCCCTACCCAGGGGCCGTAGCCGTGCCAATGTCCGCCGAGTTCGGCGAACGCCTCGGGAGTCACAGGTATCCTCCAAGGACTGGGTGGCTGCTCCCAATTTCGGTGGGAGCAGCCACCCAGCTGTGCGTTACGGTGCGGTCACCCTGTTGGTCAGACGGTGAGGCCCCGGTCCTTGACCCACTTGGTGGCGAAGTTGTCCAGCTCCTCGCCGGTGAAGCAGAGCAACTGCCCGTCGCCCTCCGGCTTGGTGTCGCCGACGGCGAACGAGTCAGCGGTGCCGGCCAGCGGCGCGATGCTGACGCAGCTCTCGGTCTCGCTGCTGAGGTTGCCGCCGCACTGGGCGACCAACTCGCCGTCCAGCTGCAGGTCGTAGAGGTTCGTGGCCATGGTTTCCTCCATGCCGTTGGTGTCCCTCGGAGGCCGGACGGCCTTCGAGGGTGGTGCCGGGAAGTCGCGCAGGTAGCGCGCGACTGCCCGCCGCCGGGCGGCTGAGGCTGCCCGGAGGTCTTAGGCCGGTGGCCCGCCGCCCGGGGTTGTCGTCACGAGCGGCGGCCGCCGGGGGATCAGGTGCTGACGAGGTCGGACGGGTCGGTGTTCGCCCCGCAGAGCACCACGGCCACGCGTTCGCCGTCGCTGGGCTTGTAGGCGCCAGAGGTCAGCGCGGCGAGAGCGGTCGCGGCGCCGTGCTCGACGGCCAGGTGGCGGTGGTCCCACAGCAGGGAGCGGGCACTGCGGATCGCGTCGTCGGAGACGAGGGCGGAACGGGTCCGAACGCGCTGGGCCCAGTACAGCGCCGTCTCACTGGTTCGGCGAGCACCGAGCGAATCGGCGGCGATGGAGTCCACCTCGACGTCCACGACTTCGCCGGCCTCCATTGCCGCGTTGAGGGCGCGGCAGTTCTCCGGTTCGACGGCGACGACCCGAACGCCCAAGGCGTCGGCGGTCATGGCTGTGCCCGCGAACAGTCCCCCGCCGCCCACGGCGACGATGACGGTGTCGAGGCCGGGGACCTGGTCGTGGATCTCGGAGAGCAGGGTGCCGGCGCCGGCGGCGATGAAGGGGTTGTCGTAGGCGTGGGAGGCGAGGGCGCCGGTGGTGGTGGCGAACTCGGCGGCAGCGGTGGCGGCTTCGGCGTACTCGGCACCGACCTGGCGCACGTCGGCGCCGAACGCGCGGAGCTTGGCGACCTTGACCTTCGGGGCGGTCTCGGGGAGGAACACCGTGGCGCTGATGCCGTGGCGCTGGGCGGCCCAGGCGCAGGCCAGCCCGGCGTTGCCGCCGGAGGCGATGACCACTCCGGCGTCGGGCATCGTCCCGGCGGCCAGGTGGGCGGCGATGAAGTTCGCGGCGCCTCGGTCCTTGAAGGAGCCGGAGAACTGCATGAAGTCCAGGGCGAGGAAGACGCGGGCGGTGCCGAAGCTGTTGCGGTCGATCTCAAAGACGGGGACGGGCCGGGTGATGCCGTGGATGCGGTCCTTGGCGGCCTTCACGTCGTCGTAGGTCGGGAAGGTGTCGGTGCTGGTGGTCATGGGGTTTGTTCTCCGGGGGTGTCAGGACCAGGCGATGAGGTTGCCTCGGGTGGTCAGGCCGAGGAAGAACGCGAGGGCAACGCGGCGCCCGACCGCGGGGGCGATGGCGTGGTAGTTCGCCGGGGCGAACAGGAGGCCTTCCCCGGCAGCAGGCGTGAGTTCGAGGAGCTGGGCACCGTCGGTGACGGGGGACTGGTAGCCGTAGGAGTGACGGTGCTGTTCGTCCTCGGGCTGCCAGCGGCGCCGCCACAACTTGGTCTCACCTCCGGCCTCAGGGGCCAGAACCCAAGTGTTGAACGCGAGTTGGGCGACGAGCGGCTGGTCGAAGAGACCGGGGACCTCCCTCACGGCCTCGTCGTAGTGGATGAGCGCGCCGCTGTTGATCTCCCGCACGGTGCCTCCGAACAGCGGGCGCCCGTTCACGGTGGCGGGCTGGACGGCCTCACCCCAGGCACAGCCGAGCAGTTTCAGAGCGGCGGCGACGGGGTCGGGGCGCAATCCGGCACGGCTCCAGGCGGCGCGGGCCGCGTCGGCGGCCGGCCAGTACCGTTCGTGGTCGAGGCCGCCGTCGAGGGTGCGGTAGTCGTTCAAGGCGGGGCCGAACCTGATGATCGGGTCGGCGACCCGGGCGGGGTCGTAGGCCGCGATGGGCAGGCGGGTGAGTGCCTGCCTGATGGCCCGACGGGTGGCGCCCGCGAGGAAGCCGGGGACACGGACCGCTGCGGTGGTACCGGCCACCAGGTCGGCGAGGTGGCGTTCGGTGAACGCCGACGCCTCGGTGGCGACGAAGAGCGGATCCAGTAAGCGCTGGCTGGGCATACTCGTCCTCCAAGAGACCGTCATGACGGTCTATCAGTCCGGTACAGCGTAAGTTACGCTGTCACACATGGCGAAGCAATCCGTTACCTCTGATCAACTCAACGCGACCACCATCGCCCGCGCCGCCATCGAGATGATCGACGCGGGCGGCCCGGAAGCTCTCAACTTCCGTGCCCTGGCGACCGTGCTCGGCGTCTCCCACACCACGGTCCACCGACGGTGCGGGGAGTCCGTGACCGGGCTCCTCGACATGTGCATGGACTACCTGGCTGGGCAGCTCCCCGAACCGCAGCCCGAGGCCGCCTGGCCCGAACTGGCCGAGCAGTCGTTTACGGCGTTGTACGAGCTGCTGGCCGCCCATCCCGGCCTTGTCGCCCTGCGCGGCTCCCGTCCATGGATGGGCAGGCAGTTGCTCGCCCGCCTCACCGAACCCGTATTGGCGGCTGGAGAGCGCGCCGGGATGACGCCCACCAACTCCGTCACGGCCTACCGCAGGCTCTACCTGTTCACCCTAGGATGCGCTGCCTTCGTGAACCACAGCGATGCCGCAGCCACCCGGGAGGCGACCCGTCAAGGGCTCGCGGTGCTACCGCCTGACCGGTTCCCCTTCCTGGCCGGGCACCTGGATTCCGTCCTCGACGTGGTCACCGGCCACGACGTCTTCCACAGTGGACTACGTCAGCTGATCGACAGGGTCGCCTTGGACCTCAGCCCGCTGAGATAGGCGACCATGGCGGAGCTTGTGCCGCCCGCCGGCTCAGTCAGTCGGCGGGGGCACGAGCGGCGGATCCTGCTGCCGACGGGATCCGAACTCGGCCGGCCGGCACCGGAGGCCTTGACCCTGGTGATCCAACTCGGCCTGCAATTCCCGGCGGCCACTCCGTATGAAGCCCTCGCTGTCGCCGCTCGCGGCCAGCAGCAGGGCGAACTCCGCGTCCAGGTCGTTCGACGCCCGCTCGGGGCGCTCCGGCTCCGTCACGACCAGTCCTTCCCGCGTGGCCCCAGAGCCGCCTGCATGGACAGCCGGCGAACGTGCCGGACCAGCACGGCGTGGTGGTCTGCGCAGGCCGGGATACTCGCCATCTCCCTGCCCTCCCGGGCGTAGTGGAGCCCCGGGGCAACCATGCTCCAGACCCCGCCGCAGGGCACGCACCTGCCCAACCGGTATCGGTGCCGGGCGGGCATCATGGTGGCCGCCGTTGGGCCCGGTTGGTGCAGCGCCGTCCGGATGCCGATCATCGCGGCCTCGCGGCCTCGCGGCCTTGACAGCCTGCACGAAGGGGCTGAGCCGTCCGATCACGACGGGGAGGCCGTCCTCCACGAACCCGTAGTCGCCACAGTCGGGGCAGGACCACCACGAGTCATCGGCAGCTCGCCGACCGAAGGGCCTGTCGCCGGTCCACTCGACCTGACCGCAGCACTCGGGCCGAGCGTCGGTCCGCCACGGGTTCCACGTCGAGCTTTCCACCATGGCGAACCCGCCAGCCACCACCGTGCCCAGTTCCAGGCTGGCCAGCGCCAACACTCCGACGGGGTTCACGCCGACCACCCGCCCAACGGCCGGCGGTGCGACCTCCCGCCGGTCGAGCGGCTGGATCATGTTGAGCGGCGTGTCCCACACGCCGCCGTTGTCACCGAGGTGCCGCAGCTCGATCGTCTTGCCGGACCAGCCCGGTCCGACGTGCACGCCCTCGCGGGGCTGGCCGTCTTCCATGTGCCCCAGGTCCTGGAGCACTTCGTGGAGCCGGGGGGTGAACGGAGGGCTCTGCTCTTCGGACATGGGGGGCTCCGATCCGTAGTGCGATGACTACCCGGGGTCGCCAACTGTCCACTACGCTCAAGAACTGTTCAACCTGTCTCCAGTGGTTTGTTTGATAGGACGAATGGCCTTGAACAAGAAGGAACTTGACCCAGAGGCATCCGCAGTCAGCGAGTTCGGCGCACTCCTTCGCATGTCACGGGAACAGCGAGGCTGGACCCAAGAGCAGCTGGCGGAGCTGGTTGGGTGTACATCCTCGTACATCTCGGCACTTGAACATGGCCGAAGGAAACCAAGTCAACAGATTGCAACTGCACTTGACCGAGCGTTTGGTTCTGGCGAGCAGTTCCTGAGGGAGTGGAGCGCATCCGGCCAGCGAGCATTGTTCGAGGGCTTCGACGAGTACGTTCGCAGCGAGGCGAGGGCGACAGCGCTGCGGTTGTTCGAGATCAACATCGTGCCGAGCCTTCTGCAAACTCCTGACTACGTCCGCGCCTACCAGGCCGCACCAGTACTGCGAGGTATCGCCACTCAGCAGCAGGCCGACAAGCGAACCGAGCTCCTGTTCCGGAGGCAGCAGGCCCTCATCCGCGATCCCGCTCCTTTCGTTCATGCCGTCATAGACGAGGGGGCACTGCGTCGACCGATTGGGGGTCATGAGGTCATGGCCGGGCAACTCCGGAACCTTGAGACCCTTGCGGCCCGCCCCCGCTTCCTGCTCCAGGTCGTCCCGTTCTCAGCGGCCGAGGCCCGACCATTCGCGCACCCAATTACGTTGCTGACCATGGCGAACAGGTCCATCGTTGGCTATAGCGAGACGGAGCGGCGGGGCTTTCTTGAACGGGATCCCAAGACCCTGGCGGACTGGACCAGTGAGTACGATCACCTGCAAGGCGAGGCATTGCCCCGGGCTGCGACCATCGAGTTCATTCGAGAACTGCGGAAGGGTTTTGATCATGGATGACCTGCACGGCGCCACATGGCGCAAGAGCTCCTACAGTGCTCAGGCAGGGCAGTGCGTCGAGGTCTCGGACAGCCTTCCTGGCGTCGTCCCTGTGCGTGACTCCAAGGACCCGGAGGGTCCCGCGCTGGCCTTCCCAACCGATGTCTTCGCGGCTTTCATCGCTGGGGTGAAGGCCGGCGAGTTCGGCGAGGTCTGATGGCATCAAGGAGGCCCCTGCCCGGCGCCGGGCAGGGGCCTCTGCGTTAACCCGTCATGTTGCGTGCTCCAGGACGTCGTACCCGTCCACGTGGTCAACGCCGTTCGGGTGAGCAGCGATCTTCCCCGCCCGGGCCTGCGCTCCTCGCGCAGGCCCGGCCCCAACCTGCGCTGCTCGTGTACCTCATGGCGATGGCCCGGTAGGCGTAGGCCGGCTACTTTTTGGATCGGCTCTTCTTTCGGTGGCGCCTCCTCGATTTCGAGGAGGCGCCACCTGTTTTCAGCATTCATTCCATAGTCTTGAAACGTTGTGCATGCTCCTCCTTGTAGGGGGGCTACGCACGCTCCATGTCCATGGTTCAGTTCAATTATCCCTGCAATCCTCAACTCTGATTCTGTCATCGAACTATGGGTGGTCGATGCCCATCTCGCCTCTTGTTGCGGCGCTTCCGCGGCATGTCGAGGAAGCGCCGCAACTTTGTGCCTTTGATTCTGAGATTGATTTCCACGGAGCAGGGGGTGGTGCTCAGTGCGCCGTCCAGCCGCCGTCGATGGGGAGGCTGGCGCCGGTGATGTAGGAGGCGGCGGGGGAGCAGAGCCAGAGGGCGAGTTGGGCGACCTCGGTCGGTTCGATGAGGCGCTTGACGGCGGTGCGGTCGAGCATGATCCGCTCGATGACCTCGTCCTCGGGGATGCCGTGGGCCAGGGCCTGGGCGGCGATCTGCTTCTCCACCAGGGGAGTTCGGACGTACCCGGGGTTGACGCAGTTGCTGGTGACCCCGTGCGGGGCGCCCTCCAGGGCGACGGTCTTGCTGAGGCCTTCCAGGGCGTGCTTGGCGGTGACGTATGCGGACTTGAAGGCGCTGGCGCGCAGGCCGTGGACGGAGGAGACGTTGACGACCCGGCCCCACCTCCGGTCGTACATGTGCGGGAGGGTGCGGCGCAGGATCCGGAACGGGGCCTCGACCATGACGCGTTGCATGAGGGTGAAGCGCTCGACCGGGAACTCGTGGACGGGCGCGAGGTGTTGGAGGCCGGCGTTGTTGACCACGATGTCGGCGTCGGCCGGCAGGGCGTCCACGGCCTCGGGGTCGGCGAGGTCGGCGACGACCGCGCGCCCGCCGATCCGGTCCGCGAGCTCCCGGGCCGGGCCGGCCGCGAGGTCGACGACGTAGACCCGGGCGCCGGCCTCGGCGAGGGCTTCGGCGCAGGCCCGGCCGATGCCCGAGGCGGCCCCGGTGACCAGGGCCGTGCGGCCGTCGAGCGGGCGGGCAGTAGAGGTGTCCATGGCCGAGAACGGTAGGAATCCGACGGCGCGGCTCCCATGTGGTGGACCGACACAGCACCCCGGTGGACTGTGTCGGCAACCGCTACGGGCCCCGGCCGACCGTTCGACCCCGGACAGCCAAACCCATCCTGACCTCGCTTCCCCACAATGGGCGCGCTTGCTTCACCCGTTCGGAGGATTGCTCGGTCAGATCCACCCATAGCGCCCGAATGCTCGCTACATTCACGCCGATTCCCGACAGGGGGCGCCGCCCCGGGCGAGCCGAACTGCTGGTGGCGCCCGGTGCGACGTCCGAGAGGTGTTGACTGACATGCCCCAACGGCCTGCAACCGACAGCCCGGCGTACGGACCGCTCGACCCGCTCGGCCAGCGCCGAGGCCCGGTCGGCCGGGCCCTTCCGGACGCCCCCGACGCCCTGACCGCCGACACGCTGACCACCGATACGCTGACCGCTGACCCGCTGACCGCCGACGCCCCGACCGCCGAGGAACTGCGACTGCCCGTGCAGGCCACACCCGCCAGGCACGAAGCCACCGCCGCGCCCGCGACCACCAGCGGCCACGGCAGCCACACCGGCCACTCCGGCCCGACGCCGCAGAACGGCCAACTCGCCGCCCTGATCGAGGAGGCCGGCTTCTCGCACGCCGGCCTGGCCCGCCGGGTCGACCAGCTCGGCCTGGAGCACGGCCTCGACCTGCGCTACGACAAGACCTCGGTCACCCGCTGGCTGCGCGGCCAGCAGCCCCGCGGCGCCACCCCGGCGCTGATCGCCGAGGTCTTCACCCGCCGCCTCGGCCGCCGCCTCACCGCCCAGGACCTCGGCCTGGACGCCTGCGCCCCGGTCTACGCGGGCCTGGAGTTCGCCGAGACCCCGCAGGAGGCGGTGGACATCGTGGCGAGCATGTGGCGCAAGGACAACGGCCCGCAGTCCGAACTGCGCCGGATCGCCTTCACCCCGGCGGGCCTGGTCGTCCCCAGCCGGGACTGGCTGATCGGCCGCACCGACGAGCGGGTCGCCCGGGACGGCTCCACGCTGACCCGCCCGGACACCGCCACCGGCCCACCCGGCACCGCCCCCGCGGCACCGGCGCAGAGCGTGCCCGGCGCACCCGCCGCGGGCCCGGCGCGCACCCAGCCGATCGGCGCCCCGGGCGCCCCCGGGGCGCGCAGCACGGCCGGCACCACCGGCACCGCCGCCACCATCGGCCGGGTGCCCACCCAGAGCCGCCGCCCGCCCGCCGCCGTCGAACCGCCGTACGCCGACCCGACCCGGGAGGCCCGCCCCATGCTGCGGGTCGGCCGCGGCGACATCGCCGCCATCCGCGCGGTCGGAGACCTCTTCCGCGCGCTCGACCACGCCTACGGCGGCGGCCACGCCCGCCAGGCGCTGGTCCGCTACCTGGAGAGCGAGGCCGAGCCGATGCTGCGCGGCCGCTACGGCGAGCAGATCGGCCGCGCCCTGTTCGGAGCCGTCGCCGACCTCACCAGGCTGGCCGGCTGGACGTCCTTCGACATCGCCGCGCACGGCCTCGCCCAGCGCTACTTCGTCCAGGCGCTGCGCCTCTCCCAGGCCGCCGGGGACCGCGCGCTGGGCGGCTACGTGCTGGTGACGATGAGCCAGCAGGCCGTCCACCTGGGCCACGGCCGGGAGGCCGTCCAGCTCGCCCGGGTCGCCCAGCAGGGGGTCGGCACCGCCGTCCCGCCGGTGGTCCAGTCGCTGATGCACGCCGCCGAGGCGCGTGGACACGGCCTGCTGGGCGACGTCCGCTCCTGCACCACGGCACTGGTACGGGCCGAGCGCTCGCTCGCGGCCTCCCGGACGGGCGACGAACTGCCCTCCTGGGCGCGGTACTTCGACGAGGCCCAGCTCTCCGACGAGTTCGCCCACTGCTACCGCGACCTCCAGCAGTGGCGCACCTCCGCCCAGCACGCCGAGAAGTCGCTGCGGCTGCGCTCGCCCGCCTATGCGCGCAGCCGGATCTTCTGCCGGCTGGTGCTGGCCACCGCCCGGCTCGGCATGGGGGACCTCGACGAGGCCTGCACCATGGCCACCGACGCGCTGCGGGCGGCGGGGGAGATGCGCTCGGCCCGCTCGCTGGAGTACGTCCGGGACTTCCACCGCCGCCTCACCCCCTACCGGGGCAGCCAGGTGGCCCGCGCCTTCGAGGAGACGGCCCGCCAGGCGGGCGTGATCTGACGGAACCGGCCGTGCGAGGGCCGGGAGCTCACCAGCTCTCGGCCCGGACCCTCGGTCGCTCGCCGTCGGCGGCCGCCGACGGCCGCACCCCGCCCCGCACCCGCTGCGCCACCAGCGGGAACACCAGCACCGACAGCATCCCGGCACCGACCAGCGCGGCCGCCGTCGAGGAGGGCAGGTGCCCGGCCTCCACCTCGATCGTGGTGATCACCACGACCAGCGGCAGCGCCGTGGACGCGTACAGCCCGAGCGCCGCACGGTCCCGCCCGCCGAGCCCGGCCGGCGCGAGCAGCCCGGCCGGCCCGCCGCGCACGGCGAGGAACAGCAGCAGGAACACCGGGACGAGCAGCAGCGTGCCCGGGTCGTCCAGCAGCGCGTTCAGGTCGAAGTTCATCCCGCTGACCACGAAGAAGATCGGCACCAGGAAGCCGAAGCCGATGCTCTCCAGCTTGGCCTCGATCACCTCCTCCTCGGCCCGCCGGATGTCGGAGAGCAGCAGCCGGGAGACGATCCCGGCGGTGAAGGCGCCGAGCAGCATGTCCAGGTCGAGCCAGAGCGCGGCCGCGACCATGACGGCCAGCACCAGGATCACCGCCCGGATCGCGAACTGCCCGGAGGTGCGCAGGGTGCGCTCGATCAGCCGGGTGGCCCAGGCCGGGCGCGGCCGGCGGGCGCCGAGGACGGCGACGGCGGTGATCACCGCGAAGGCGCCGAGGATGACCGCGGTCCGGGCGGGGGAGTTGCCGCTGAGCAGCACGGCGATCGCGATGATCGGCCCGAACTCCCCGACCGCGCCGGTGGCCATCACCAACGAGCCGAAGGGGGTGGGCAGTTCGCCGGAGTCGCGGAGGATCGGCAGGATCGTGCCGAGCGCGGTGGTGGTGAGCACCAGCCCGGCGAAGGCGCCGTCCCACGGGTCCCGGTTGACCAGGGCGCCGACGCCGAGGGCCAGTACGAGTGAGACCAGCCACGCGGTGCCCGCCCGTTTCAGCGGGCCACCGCGCAGCTTGGCGAAGTCGATCTCGTACCCGGCGAGGAACATCAGTATGGCCAGGCCGAATTGGGAGAGCGCGTTCACCAGGTCGTCGACGTGCGCCCAGTCCAGGACGTCCGGGCCGATCAGCACGCCGAGCACGATCTCGAACACCACGGTCGGTACGGCGATCCACCGCAGCAGCCGGTCGGCGAGCAGCGGCGCGGTGACGGCCGCGGCGGGGATCAGGATCAGCGCCACCGGCTGGGCGGAGGCGCTCACCGGGTGTCCGGCCGGGCGGCCGAACCCATGGGAATCATCCGATGAGCGGTCAGAACGGTCATGCGAGGCATCCTGGCACGCCGTCGGTCCGTCACCCCGGCAGACCGCTGGCGTGTCCCCCCGGCGGGACGGTCGGGCCGCCGCCTCGGCCTCCGCGCACCGTCGGGCCGCCGCCTCGGCCTCCGCGCACCGTCAGGCCGCCGCCTCGGCCTCCCGCGCACCGGCCGGCAGCCCGAGGTCGCCCAGCACCGCCCGCGCCGCCCGCCGCCCGGAGACCAGCGCGCCCTGGACGGTGCTGGTGTCCCGGTGGTCCCCGGCGACGTACAGCCCGGCCAGCAGCCGAACCGGGCGGCGGGGGTTGTGCGGCGGCGGCATCGCGGGCAGCGCGTCCGGGACGTGCCGCACGCTGAGGAACTGCCAGTCCGCCGTCGAGCTGCCGTACAGCTCGGCGAGCCGGGCGCGGACGGCCGGTTCCACCCCGGCCGGGCCGCCCGCGTCGAAGGAGCGCCGTCCGAGCACGGTGGTGGCGATCAGCGCCTGGCCGGCCGGGGCGTAGGACGGGTGGAGTTCGCTGAGCACCAGCGAGTGCGAGACCAGCGGCGGGTGCCCGTTCGGCCGGTCGGCGTCGAGCAGCAGCACGGCCTCGGCGAGCGGGGCGCGGTCGGCCGCGTGGAAGAAGGTGGTGACGGGGTGGAAGTCCGGCAGCCGCAGCCCGGGCAGCAGTTCGGCGGCGGAGCGGGCGTCGGTGGCGACCACCACGGCCTGGGCGCCGATCCGCCCGTGGGCGAGGGTCTCCACGCCGTCGGCGCCGATCGAGGTGACCTGCACCCCGGTCCGCACGGTGCCGACGGGCAGTGCGGCGGCCAGCTGGGCCGGCACGGCCGCGATCCCGTCGGCGGGCAGACAGAGCCGGCCGCGGGCGTACGAGCGGAGCACCAGGTCGGCGATCCGGCTGCTGGTGCCGAGGGCCGGGTCGCTGAGCAGGGCGCTGAGCAGCGGGCGCAGGAAGCCGTCGACGGTGCGCGGGGCGAGGCCGTGGCCGGCCAGCGCGCGGGCGGCGGTGGTCTCCGGGCGGGCCTGCAGCCGGGCGGCCGGGGTGGTGGCGATCCGGCCGAGCCAGCTGCCGAGGCGGGCCTTGTCCAGCGGGCTGCCGAGCGGGGCCCGGAGGGCGGCCTGCCGGGCGGCGGTGAGCTGCGGGTCCCCGGCGCGGTAGCGGCGGCCGGCGCTGTGCACGAGTACGCCGGGCGCGAGCGGGCGCAGGTCCAGGCGGTCGAGGTCGAGCGCCCGGCGCAGTTCGGGGTAGGCGGTGTTGAGCAGGTGGCTGCCGTCGTCGAGACGGAAGCCGTCCAGCTCGCGGGTGGCCATCCGGCCGCCGATCCGGTCGCCGGCCTCCAGGACCTGGACGGTGAGGCCGTGGCCGGTGAGTGCGCGGGCGGCGGCCAGGCCCGCGAGTCCGGCACCGACCACGACGACGTCCGGGTCGGACGGGCGACGGGCGCGGCGGGTGAAGTCGTACGTGGGCACTGGCGTGCTCCCTCCCTGGGGTTCCCGGGGCTCCGGCCGACGCAGGCAGCGGGGTGCCGGGCACGGTCCGAGGAAGGTGATGCCCCGTCAGTGTGAGCATCAGACAAGCGGAGCGGGCTCGATGCTGGGTTGGGACGGGGTCGTGCGGCACCGGGCGGGGGCGCGGTCACGGACAGTGCGCCGTGGCGGCCGGGTTGCCGGGTCGACGGGCGCGCACGGTCACCGGGGGCGTGCGACGCGCCCGCCGTGTGCTCCCGTGCGCCCCCTCCCGGAGCCCCGTCCGACCCCCGCCCGGCATATGCCCCTGGCCAGGGCGAATGCCGTAGCGGGCCTACGCAGAACGAGGGGTCACAGCGCCGCCCACCCGGCTCCGGCGAGCCCCCGTACCGCCGTCACAGCGCCCGAGCCCCCGTACCGCCGTCACAGCGCCCGAGCCCCCGCGCCGCCGTCACAGCGCCGCCCGCACCGCCGAGTCCAGGTCCGGGTGCGCGAACCGGAAGCCCGCGTCCAGCAGCCGCCGCGGCACCACCCGGTGGCTCCCGACCACCTCGACCGCCAGCTCCCCGAGCACGGCCTTGAGTACCGCCTCCGGCACCGGGAACGGCGTCGGCCGCCCCATCGCCCGCCCGAGCGCCGCGGTCAGCTCCGCGTTGGTGGCGGGCTCCGGCGCGGTGAGGTTGAAGGCGCCGGAGAGGTCCTCCCGGTCGATCAGGAACCGCAGCGCGGCCACCTCGTCGGCCAGCGAGATGTAGCTCCAGTACTGCCTCCCGCTGCCGAGCCGCCCGCCCAGGCCCAGCTTGAACAGCGGGAACAGCCGCCCGCCCGCGCCGCCCGCGGCGGACAGCACCATCCCGGTGCGCGGGTGGACGACCCGGATCCCGGCCCGCTCGGCGGGCCGCGCGGCCGCCTCCCACTCCAGGCACACCTCGGCCAGGAAGTCGTCCCCGGCGGGGGAGTCCTCGTCGATCACCCGGTCGCCGGTCTGCCCGTACCAGCCGACCGCGGAGGCGCTGACCAGCACCCGCGGCGGCTCCTTGAGCTCCGCCAGCGCCACCGCCAGCGTCTCGGTGCCGTACACCCGGCTCTCCCGGATCTGCCGCTTGTAGGAGTCCGTCCAGCGGCGGTCGCCGACGCCGGCGCCGGCCAGGTGCGCCACCGCGTCGACCCCGGCGAGCCCGTCCCGGTCGACCTCGCCGAGCAGCGGGTTCCAGCCGATCGCCGTGCTGCCGTCGGGCTGCGGTCCCGTCCTGGAGCGGTGCCGGACCAGCCGGACCACCTGGTGGCCGTCCGCCAGCAGGGAGCGGACGAGTGCCGAACCGATCAATCCCGTGGAGCCCGTGACAGCGATGCGCATGGGCCCATCCTCGCAGCCCTTATGGCCTGTCACCTTTCGCACGCGCCCCAGTAGCATCACGCGCCATGACCCGTGAAGACGACCTGATCATCCGCCCGGCCCGCCCCGAGGACGAGCGCGGGCTCGCCGAGCTCGACCGTGCCGCCTGGTCCACCCTGTCCGACGTCGCCCCGGAGCCGCCCGTCGGGAAGCGGGCCTTCGAGGAGGGCCGCACCCCCGACCAGTTCCTGCTCGCGGTCCTGGACGGCCGGATCGTCGGCTACGTCCGCCAGATCCCGGCGACCAGGCTGGCCGTCAACCGGCACGTCCGGCAGATCCAGGGCCTGGCCGTCGACGGCACGGTGCGCGGCCGGGGCATCGGCCGCCGGCTGGTCGAGGCCGCCTGTGAGCAGGCCCGGACCGCGGGCGCCCGCAAGCTGACCCTCCGGGTGCTCGGCTGGAACGCCCCGGCCCGCCGGCTGTACGAGAGCTGCGGCTTCACGGTCGAGGGCACCCTGGCCGAGGAGTTCCTGATCGACGGTTGCTACGTGGACGACGTGTGGATGGCCCGCCGACTGGTCGACTGAACGCGCTCAAAGAGCTGACGATACGTCAAAACAGGTGCTGCAGAGTCGTGACGTACGTGGCCTGTCTGGAGCAGCACCGCGCCGGGTACCGTACGCCCGTGAGCAACTCGACGCCTCCCGGGTGGTACCCGGTCGCCGGTGCGGACGGCACCCCCGGTCACGAGCGCTGGTGGGACGGCAACGCCTGGACGGCCGAGGTCCGACCGCTCCAGGGCGCCGCCGGACAGCTCGCCGACGCCCCGACCCAGGTCTGGCAGCCCCCCGCGGCGCAGCCTCCCGCAGCGCAGCCCCCCGCGGCGCAGCCCCCCGCCGCCCAGCCGCCGCAGCCCGGCTACGGCTACCCGGCGCAGGGCGGCCCGCCCGCCGCCGGCTACGGCTACCCGGTCCAGGACGCGGCGCAGACACCCGGCTACGGCTACCCCGGCCAGGCCCCGTACGGCGGCCAGCAGCAGTACCCGGGCCAGCCGCCCTACCCCGGCCAGGAGGCCTACCCGGGCGCGGGCTACGGCTACCCGCCGCCCACCGGCGGGAAGAACCGCACCGGCGTGATCGTCGGCATCTCGGTCGCGGTGCTGGCCGTCGGCGGGATCATCGCCGGGCTCGTGCTCAGCAGCGGTGGGGACACCAGGGCGGACCCGACCCCCAACCCCACGGTCACCGTCACCCAGAGCGACAGCCCGGAGCCGAGCCCCACCCCGACCCGGACCACGCCGACCGTCCCGGCCCCCAAGCCGGTCCCGTCCCTCAAGACCACCGTCCCGGACCCGCAGCACGCGATCACCGTCCCGGTCTTCGACGGCTGGGACGCCGCCTCCAACTCCGCGCACTCCACGGTTTACCTCGGCAGCGGCCGCTACACCTGCGCCGACGGCAACTCCTGCATCCGCGGCCAGTTCTCGATCGAGAAGGACACCGTCCAGGGCGACACCCCCAAGGCGGCCGCCGACGCGGCGATGCCGACCTACGCCGGGACGATCTTCACCGGGATCACCTCGCACACCGACTCCGGCTCCAGCTACGTCTCCGTCGCCGGTGTGCTCGGCTACGCCACCCGCTGGCACGTCCGCACCTCGGACGGCACCCAGGGCTACGTGCTGCTGGCCGCCGTCCCGGCCAAGGGCGGCGGCTACGTGGTCTTCGAAGGGGGCGTGGACGACGACCCGGCCGCGCCGGACGCCTCGGTGCTGGACCAGATCCTCAAGGGCATCAAGCAGGACAGCTCCTCCGGCACCAGCACCTGACGCCCGGGGCGCGAGGGCCAGGGCGTGTCCGACACGCCCTAGTCCCCGTACCGCTCCCAGAGCTTGGGGAAGCGCTTCGCCATCACGTCCGGGTCGTCGAAGTCCAGGAACGCCCCGGACGGCCGCCCCGTCTGCCGCCCGCCCACGTCGGGCAGTGGCAGGCCGGTCAACTGCTCGTACGCCTCGTCGGCGGCGAAGCCGAGGTCTTCGGCCTCGCCGTCCTCCTCCTCGTCGAACTCGGGCAGCAGGTCCGCCAGGTCGTCCGGTTCGACCAGCGCGCCCTCGAAGACCTCCCGGCCCTGGCCGATCAGCCAGCAGCGGAAGTAGTCGAAGGTGTCCTCGGAGGCGCCGTCCAGCAGCAGGTGGGCCGCGCCCCACAGGTCGTAGCGGTAGGCGCGCTGGAACCGGGCCTCGAACAGCCGGCCGAAGTCGATCACGTCGTCGGGGGTCAGCTGGACGAGGCGCTCCACCAGCCGCTCGGCCTGTTCATCGGGATCGCCGTCGGCGGCCTCCCAGGTGTCGTCGATGATCTGCCAGAAGTCCGTCTCGTCCATCACCGCTCAAGCATCCCTGTTCAGTCGTCTCCACGCATGCCATGACCCGGCGCGAACCGCATCCCGGAAGCGACCGGAGCCCCGCGCCGTCCGGGGACGACACGGGGCTCCGTACGACCGTGGTGCGGCCGCGCTGCCTTACAGACCGAGCTCGACCTCGAACTCGCCGGCCTCGAGGATCTCCTTGATCGCGACCAGGTAGCGGGCGGCGTCGGCGCCGTCCACCAGGCGGTGGTCGTAGGAGAGCGACAGGTAGGTCATGTCACGGATGCCGATGGCGGTGCCGCCGTCGGCCTCGATGACCACCGGGCGCTTGACGGTGGCGCCGATGCCCAGGATGGCGGCCTGGTTCGGCGGCACGATCACGGTGTCGAACAGCGCACCGCGCGAGCCGGTGTTGCTGATCGTGAAGGTGGCGCCGGACAGCTCGTCCGGGGTGATCTTGCTGTCGCGGACCTTGGCGGCCAGCTCGGCGGTCTTCTTCGAGATGCCGGCGATGTTGAGGTCGCCCGCACCCTTGATGACCGGGGTCATCAGACCCTTCTCGGAGTCCACCGCGATACCGATGTTCTCGGTGTCGAAGTAGGTGATGGTGCCCTCGGCGTCGTTGATCCGCGCGTTGACGACCGCGTGGACCTTCAGCGCCTGGGCGGCGGCCTTCACGAAGAACGGCATCGGGGAGAGCTTGACGCCCTCGCGGGCCAGGAAGCCCTCCTTGGCCTTGGCGCGCAGCGACATGATCTTGGTGACGTCCACCTCGACCACGCTGGTCAGCTGGGCCTGCTCGTGCAGGGCCTTCATCATGTTGTCGCCGATGACCTTGCGCATGCGGGTCATCTTGACCGTCTGGCCGCGCAGGGCGGACGGCGCGGCGGCGGCCTTCGGCGCAGCGGCGGCCGGGGCGGCGGCAGCGGCGACCGGGGCCGGGGCGGCCTTGGCGGCCTCCGCGGCGGCGATGACGTCCTGCTTGCGGATGCGGCCGCCGACGCCGGTGCCGGCGACGGAGGACAGCGCCACGCCGTGCTCGGCGGCGAGCTTGCGCACCAGCGGGGTGACGTAGGCGTCACCGGCGTCGGCCACCGGGGCGGCCGGAGCGGCGACGGGGGCCGGGGCGGCAACCGGGGCCGGAGCCGGAGCGGCAACCGGAGCGGGGGCGGCGACCGGAGCCGGAGCGGCAACGGGAGCCGGAGCAGCGGCAACCGGAGCCGGGGCAGCGACGGGGGCCGGGGCAGCAACCGGAGCCGGGGCAGCGACGGGAGCCGGAGCGGCAGCGGCGGCACCCGGGGCACCGATCAGCGCGAGCTGGGCGCCGACCTCGGCGGTCTCGTCCTCGCCGACCAGGATCTTGACGACGACGCCGGCGACCGGCGACGGGATCTCGGTGTCGACCTTGTCGGTGGAGACCTCGAGCAGCGGCTCGTCGATCTCGACCGTCTCACCCTCGGCCTTCAGCCAGCGGGTGACGGTGCCCTCGGTGACCGACTCGCCCAGGGCGGGCAGCAGCACCGGGGTGGCGTCGCCGGCCGGGGCGGCCGGAGCGGCAGCCGGGGCGGCCACCGGAGCCGGGGCAGCGGCGACCGGGGCCGGAGCGGCAACCGGGGCCGGAGCGGCGACGGGCGCGGCCTCGACCACGGGGGCCGGGGCGGCGACCGGGGCGCCGGTGCCGTCGTCGATGATCGCCAGCTCGGCGCCGACCTCGACGGTCTCGTCCTCGCCGACCTTGATCGAGGAGAGGATGCCGGAAGCCGGGGCCGGGATCTCGGTGTCGACCTTGTCGGTCGACACCTCGAGCAGCGGCTCGTCGACCTCGACACGCTCACCCTCGGCCTTCAGCCAACGGGTGACGGTGCCCTCGGAAACGCTCTCGCCCAGCGCGGGCAGTGTTACTGAGACCGCCATGGTTTCAGCGACTCCTATCAAGTCTTGCGTACGGGAAGTACGGGAAGTACCGGAAACGGGGGGTGGTGGGCGCGATCAGTCGTGCGCGTGCAGCGGCTTGCCGGCCAGCGCCAGGTGCGCCTCGCCCAGGGCCTCGGACTGGGTCGGGTGCGCGTGGATGAGCTGCGCGACCTCGGCCGGCAGGGCCTCCCAGTTGTAGATCAGCTGGGCTTCGCCGACCTGCTCGCCCATGCGGGCGCCGACCATGTGGACGCCGACCACGGCGCCGTCCTTGACCTGGACGAGCTTGATCTCGCCGGCGGTCTTCAGGATCTTGCTCTTGCCGTTGCCGGCCAGGTTGTACTTCAGGGTGACGACCTTCTCCTTGCCGTACAGCTCGACGGCCTTGGCCTCGGAGATGCCGACGGAGGCGACCTCCGGGTTGGAGTAGGTCACGCGCGGGACGCCGTCGTAGTCGATCGGCATCGGCTTGAGGCCGGCCAGGCGCTCGGCGACCAGGATGCCCTCGGCGAAGCCGACGTGGGCGAGCTGCAGGGTCGGGGCGAGGTCGCCGACGGCCGAGATGGTGGGCACGTTGGTGCGCATGTACTCGTCGACCAGGACGTAGCCGCGGTCCATCGCGACGCCGTTCTCCTCGTAGCCGAGGCCGGCCGAGACCGGGCCGCGGCCGATGGCGACGAGCAGCAGGTCGGCGTCGATCTGCTTGCCGTTCTCGGTGGAGACGCGGACACCGGACTCGGTGTACTCGACGCCCGAGAAGCGGGCCTTCAGCTCGAACTTGATGCCGCGCTTGCGGAAGGCGCGCTCCAGCAGCTTGGAGGAGTTCTCGTCCTCCAGCGGGACGAGGTGCGGCAGCGCCTCGACGATGGTGACCTCGACGCCGAAGGACTTCCAGACCGAGGCGAACTCGACGCCGATGACGCCGCCACCGAGGATGACGACCGACTTCGGGATCCGGTCGAGCTTGAGGGCGTGGTCCGAGGAGATCACGCGGTTGCCGTCGATCTCCAGGCCCGGGATCGAGCGCGGCACCGAACCGGTGGCGAGCACGATGTGACGGCCTTCGATGCGCTGGCCGTTCACGTCGACCGAGGTCTGCGAGGAGAGCTTGCCCGCGCCCTGGATGAAGGTCACCTTGCGCGAGGCGACCAGGCCCTGGAGGCCCTTGTACAGGCCGGCGATGACGTCGTCCTTGTACTTGTGGACGCCGTTGATGTCGATGCCCTGGAAGGTGGCCAGAACGCCGAACTCGGCGGCCTCCTTCGTCTCGTCCGCGATCTCGGCGGCGTGCAGCAGTGCCTTGGTCGGGATGCAGCCGCGGTGCAGGCAGGTGCCGCCCAGCTCGCCCTTCTCGACCAGGGCGACGCTCAGACCCAGCTGAGCGGCGCGGAGCGCCGCGGCGTAACCGCCGCTTCCGCCTCCGAGAATGACTACGTCGAAAACGGTGCTGGCGTCGTTCGCCACGTCACGTCCTCCATGCAATGGGGTGGGTCGCCGGGCCGGTCGCGGTCCGGTGGGTCGGAAGCCTTTGTGGGGCGCCCAGTCGTGCCGGAAATACATCTTCGCACTTGTTCGCGGTGGCTGATGTCCGGGTCCGCCCCAGGGGTGTCCCACGGAGTGGTCACCGGGGCGGGAACACCCCCGACGGAAGGGCATCATCGCAGCTCAAAGCCTTGTTGACAGCCGCCGGACGGGCGTCTTCCGCCCGCTTCGGCACCACCTCTTCCGCAGTGCGGAACAAAGTTTCGCCCGTGGCGAACAGAGGTGCGGTGGGGCATCCCGGCCTACTCGCAGGTAACCGCGCGGGAACGCCGACGGGGGCCCGGCGCACTCGCGCCGGGCCCCCGTCGGGTCCGGATCCGCTCGGATCAGGCCTTGCCGTTGGCCGCGGTCTGCTCCGCGAAACGGACCAGGGTGCGCACCGCGCTCGCGGTGCCGCCCTTCGGGGTGTAACCGAACGGGGCGCTCTCGTGGTACGCCGGGCCGGCGATGTCCAGGTGCGCCCAGTCGGTGCCCTCGGCCACGAACTCCTGGAGGAACAGGCCGGCCACCAGGCCGCCGCCCATCCGCTCGCCCATGTTGGACAGGTCGGCGATGGTCGAGTCGGTCATGCCCTTCCGCAGGTCGGCCGGCAGCGGCATCGGCCAGGACTGCTCGCCGACCTCGCCCGCGATGGCGTGCAGGTTGTCGCGCAGCTCGTCGTTGTTGGCCATCACGCCGAACATGCGGGTGCCCAGGGCCAGCACCATGGCGCCGGTCAGGGTCGCCACGTCGACGATGACGTCCGGGTTCTCCTCGCTGGCCTTGACGATCGCGTCGGCCAGCACCAGGCGGCCCTCGGCGTCGGTGTTCAGCACCTCGACGGTCTTGCCGCCGTACATGCGCAGCACGTCGCCCGGGCGGGTGGCGGAGCCGGACGGCATGTTCTCGGCCAGCGCGAGCCAGCCGGTGATGTTGACGGCCAGGCCCAGGCGCTTGGCGGCCACCACGGCGGCGAACACGGCGGCGGCACCGGCCATGTCGCACTTCATGGTCTCGTTGTGGCCGGCCGGCTTCAGCGAGATGCCGCCCGAGTCGTAGGTGATGCCCTTGCCGATGAAGGCCAGGGTCGCCTTCGCCTTCGGGTGGGTGTAGGCGAGCTTCACCAGCCGCGGCGGGTTGGTCGAGCCGTTGCCGACGCCCAGCAGGCCGCCGTAGCCGCCCTTGGTCAGCGCCTTCTCGTCCAGCACCTCGACCTTGAGGCCGTGCTCCTTGCCGGCCGCCTGGGCGATCGCGGCGAAGCTCTTCGGGGTCAGGTCGTTCGGTGCGGTGTTGACCAGGTCGCGGGCGCGGTTCATCTCCTCGCCGATCGCGGCGGCCCGCTCCACGGCGGCCTTGGCGTCCTTGCTGCCCTTGCGGGCGGCCAGCACGACCAGCTCGCCGACCGGCTCCTTGCCGTTGCCGTTGGCCTTGTAGGTGCCGAAGGCGTACGAGCCGAGCAGGCCGCCGAGCGCGACCGCCTCGACCTCCGCCGGGGACTCGGCCGGCAGGGCCAGCGCGACCTTCTTGACGCCGGCCAGGGTGCGGGCGGCGACACCGCCGGCGCGGCGCAGCGCCTCCAGGTCGTAGCCGCCCTCGGCCGCCTCGCCGAGGCCGACCGCGAGCACGAACGCGGCCTTCAGGCCGGCCGGGGAGGCGACCTTGACGCTCTCGCCCTCGGAGCCGGTCGCGCCCAGGGTGCCGAGGATCTCGGCCAGCTTGCCCTCGAACGCCTCGTTCACGGCCTCGGCGCCGGGGGCCAGCACAATGCCCTTGGGGCCCTTAGCGACACCGACCACCAGGGCGTCCGCGCGCAGCGAGGCGGCGGAGGAGGTGCTCACAGACAATGCAGTCACGTAAATGCGTCCTGTTCTTTCGCGGTCCACGGCCGGTCGCGGCGTGACTGCCGCACCGGCGCAGCCCGCCGTCGCCGGCCGTCCGCCGGCGGGCCCTGCGGTTCCGGGCCCCCTGGTGCGCGCGGTCGCCGGGGCGGCCGCGTGCACCAGAGGCCCCGGCTCCTCGGTGCTCGCCGGGCGGGCAGGACCTGCCACGGTGCAGGGCTGCGGTGCTCCACGCATGGTAGTCCGCATGGTGGGACCACGCGCCGCCCGGTGTCAGCCCAGCAACGCCAGGGCGAACAGGGCTCCGGTCGCGGCGGTCTCGGCCATCGCGCCGAGCACGTCCCCGGTGATTCCGCCGAATCGGCGGACGCACCGTACGAGCAGGAGCCGGGCCGAACCGGCGCCGAGCGCAACGGCCAGCGGGAGGCGCACGGCTGACCATCCGTCGAACAGTCCGGGCAGGGCCAGGGCGAACGCGGCGACCAGCGTCCCGGTGACGGCCGCGGCGGGCGCGACGGTGCTCGCCACCATCGCCCCCAGCCCGCCGGGGCGGGCGGCGGGCACCGACCGCAGGCAGCCCCAGGCCAGAGCGCACCGCGCGGCCACCGCCGAGGCGAGCACCGCGAGGGCGCCGCGCAGCACCGAATGCCCGAATTGTCCGGCCAGTACGGCGACCTGCGCCAGCAGCACCAGCACCAGGGTCAGTACGCCGAACGGGCCGATGTCGGACTGCTTCATGATCCGCAGCGCGTCCTCGGCCGGCTTGCCGCTGCCCAGCCCGTCGGCGACGTCCGCCAGGCCGTCCAGGTGCAGCCCCCTGGTCAGCGCGGCGAGCACCCCCACCGCCGTCACCGCGGCGAGCAGCCCGCCCGCCCGCCAGGCGACCAGCGCGCCCGCCCCGGCCGCGACGGCGCCCAGCACCACCCCGACCACCGGGGCCGCCGTCATCGCCCGGGTCGCCGCCGCCCGGTCCCAGCGCTCCACCCGCACCCGCAGCACCGACAGCGTCCCGAACGCGAACCGCAGTCCCTCGCCCCACGTCGCCCGCTCACCGCCGTCGGCCATCGCTCCCGCTCCTTCTTCTCTCCCCGGAACCACGCGGCCCGGACAAACAGAAATCCCCGCGCCCCATCGGGGGAGCGGGGAACTGCACAACGTGGGGCAGGCCGGCTGCTACAGCCTGCGCAGCAGGTCGGCCGCCGACGGCAGCTTCGGCTGCTCCTTCGGCGCCGACGGCACGAACGGCCGCGGCGCCTCGTCCGCGAGCGCGTCGCCCGCCGCCTGGAGCAGCGGCAGCGCGAGCACCGCGCCGACACCCTCGCCCACGGTGATCCCCTGGTCCTGCAACGGCGTCAGGGTCAGCCGGTCGTACGCCTTCGCCTGGGCGGGCTCGCCGCTGGACTGCCCGGCCCGCCACCACTCCGGCGACCGGAAGGCGATCCGCTGCGCGACCAGCGCGCAGGCCGAGGAGACCACGCCGTCCAGCACCACCGGCAGCCGGCGGACGGCGGCCTGCAGCAGGAAGCCGGTGATCGCGGCGAAGTCCGCCCCACCGGTGGCGCCGAGCAGCGCCAGCTGGTCGCCGAGCACCGGGCGGGCCCGTCGCAGCGAGTCCCGGATGGTGGCGCACTTGACCATCCACACCCGGTCGTCGATGCCCGAGCCGCGCCCGCAGACCGCGGCCGCGTCCGTCCCGCACAGCGCGCCGACCAGGACGGCGGCCACCGTGGTGGAGCCGACCCCGAGGTCGCCGAGCAGCACCAGGTCGGTGCCGGAGTCGGCCTCCTCGTCGGCCACGGCCATGCCGGCCCGGAAGGCCCGGACGGTCTCCTCCGGGGTGAGCGCGTCCTCGACGTCGATCCGGCCGGAGCCGCGCCGGATCCGGTGGGCGACCACCTCGTCCGGGAAGTCCGCGGGGTCGGCGTCCACCGCGACGTCGACGACCCGCAGTTCGGCGCCGTAGCGCGCGGCCAGCCGGGCCACCGGGGCGCTGCCGTCGAGCACCGCGCGCACCCGTGCCGCGGTGCCGCCGTCGGCGGGCAGCCGGGAGACGCCGAGCGCGGCCACGCCGTGGTCGGCGGCGAACAGCAGCACCTTGGGCGCCGAGACCGGCCGCACCGGGGAGCGCCCCTGCACGGACGACAGCCAGCTGCCCAGCTCCTCCAGCTTGCCCAGGCCGCCGCGCGGTCGGCCGGCTTCCTGCCAGCGTTCCTCGGCGGCCCGCCGGGCGCTGTCGTCGGGGCGCTCGACGAGCGAGGAGAACGTATCGAGATCCACGGTCGTGTCCATCGTCCGGAAGGCTACACGGCGCAGGTGTGCGGGCTCGGCTTGACCGTCAGAACCTGTCCCGCGACGACCAGAAGGACCCGCTCCGAGGCGTCCGCCACGGCCATGTTGAGCCGGCCCAGGGTGTCCCGGAAGCGCCGTCCGGCGGCGGTGGCCGGGACGACGCCCATGCCGACCTCGTTGCTCACCGCGACGACGGGCCGGGTGGTGGCGGCCCAGGCCGCGGCCAGGGCCTCGCAGCGGCGCTGCACCGCGGCCTCGCCGCCGTCCGCCCAGGTCGCGTCGGACCAGGCGTCGCACTCGTCCATCACGGCGGTCAGCCACAGCGCCAGGCAGTCGATCAGCACGGGCGCCGGGTCCCCGGCGTCGGCGAGCACGGCCTCCAGGTCGCAGGTCTCGGCGGTCCGCCAGCTCGCCGGCCGGCGGTCCCGGTGCAGGGCGACCCGCTGGGCCCACTCGGCGTCGCCGTCCCGGGTGCCGCCGGTGGCCACGTACAGGACGTCCGGGCGGTCGGCGAGCAGCTGCTCGGCGCGGGTGGACTTGCCGGAGCGCGCGCCGCCGAGCAGCAGCGTGCGGGAGAGCGGGGGGTGGGTCGCCATGCCGCCCATCCTGCCCGACAGGCATACGGAAGATCGGGCCGGGCAGGCTAACCTGCGCAGCACACAAGGCAGCGTCGGTGGGAGGAGCCGGGCATGGTCTGGACGTGGCGGTACGAGAAGGCGGACGGCAGCGCGGTGACGTCGGGCCTCGGTCAGGAGGAGTTCGCCGGTCAGGGCGACGCCGAGACCTGGATCGGGGAGAGCTGGAAGCAGCTCGCCGAGGAGGGCGTCGACAACGCCGTCCTGCTGGACGACGACCGGGTGATCTACTCGATGAGCCTGCACGAGGGCTGAGCCCGGGGGCGAACCGACTTACGGCGCTACTTCGCCCCGATGACGTGCAGCAGCGCCGCGACCTGTCGGTACGGGTCGGTGCGGCCGGCCCGGTCCTCGGCTTCCAGCAGCTGGGCCAGCTGCCGCCCGTCCACCGGCGGCGCGGCGTTGTCGGGCGCGGTGTCGGTGAAGACCCGGACGCCGTACCAGTGCCGCACCGGCACCGACACCTCGGAGAGGGTGACGGTCAGGTCGGCGAGCCGGTCGGCCCGGGCGGCCAGCCCGAGCCGGTTGTAGTACCGGTCGCTCTCGAAGGCGTGCAGGGCGGCCCGCCAGTCCCCGGCGGCGGCGGGCCGCAGCGCGAGCGCGTCGCGGTTGCGGACCAGCAGCGAGAGCAGTCCGCCCGGTGCCAGCAGCCGGGCCAGCGAGGCGATCATCGGGTCCGGGTCGGGCAGGTACATCAGCACGCCGTGGCAGAGCACCACGTCGAAGCTGCGCGGGCCGAACCAGCGCCCGCACTGGTGGCCGTCGCCGCTGAGCAGCTGCATCCGGCCGCGCACCTCGGGCGGCTCCTCGGAGAGCGCCCCCTGGGCGACGCCGAGCGCGACCGGGTCGGAGTCGATCCCGGTGACGTAGTGGCCCGCCCGGGCCAGCCGCAGGGCCTGGGTGCCCTGCCCGCAGCCGATGTCGAGGACCCGCTGCTCGGTGCGGCCGGTCAGCTGCTCGGCGAGCTGCCGGGAGACGAGCTCCTGCCGGACGAAGTTGCGCAGTCCGCCGAGCCGGTCCAGCCAGGCCGCGGTGCCGCCGGCGAAGGAGCCGCTGCGGGAGGGCAGCCGGCGCTCCTGGCCGAGCCGGTCGTGGCCGCCGTCGCCCTGTCCGGGCAGCGCGCCGCCCTGCCCGGGAAGTGCGTAGAGGCCGGGCCCCTCCCAGGAGGGGAGGGCCCAGCCGGAGTCCACCGGTTCGGCGGTCAGGGCTTCTCCCCGCGCCGCACCTGCGGCTTGGGCAGGCGCAGCCGGCGCATCTGCAGGGTGCGCATGATGCCGTAGGCGACGGTGCCGCGGGTGTTCTGCCCGGCGAAGCGCTCGGCGACCTGCTTGCGCAGGCCGAGGCCGAGGCGGACGAAGTCGAGGATGACGAGCACGAAGAACAGCAGGAACAGCAGCGTGGACAGCAGCTGCAGGGCGGGCACCTTGACGATGCTCAGCACCAGGATGACCACGGCGGCCGGCAGGAAGAACTCGGCGAGCGACCAGCGGGAGTCCACGTAATCGCGGGCGAACTTGCGCACCGGGCCCTTGTCACGGGCCGGCAGGTGGCGCTCGTCGCCGTCGATCAGCGCCTGGCGCTGCTTCTCGCGCTCGACGCGCATCCGGTCGCGCGCCTGGCGGGAGGCCTCCTTGCGGTCCTTGGGCACCACGACCCGGGTGCGCCGGTTGGCCTCGGCCTCGTTGCGCTTGGGGGTGGGGCGGCCCTTCTTGGCCTGCGGGTGGCGGGCCTGGGGCGTCTCGTCCTCCAGCACGGTGGCGGAGGCGGCGGCATCATCTGAACGGCGTCGGAACACACCCCCAGCGTACGGGGTGCGGCGCCGCGACCACGGGTCCCCTCGGACCCAAACGCGTATCGATCCGTCCGACCCCGATCGGACCCGGGGTGCCCGGGCCCTTCCCGTAGGGGATCAATCCGATGGAGTATGGGGAGGATGAGAGGCGGATCCACCCGGGGGATGAGGATCTGCCGCTGGTCGCTGTAGCAGTCTTGTTGCAGGCAGGTGCACTGCGGCGAAGGGCTCGCTGCACATACACTCGTCGTGTCTGGTAACGAGATTTAAAACCGCAGGCCGGAGAAGGGGGCACCCGAGGCCCATGAGCGACGGAATCATGAAGCGTATGGGGCTGATCTTCCGCTCCAAGGCGAACAAGGCCTTGGATCGGGCGGAGGATCCCCGTGAGACGCTCGACTACTCCTACCAGAAGCAGCTCGAACTGCTGCAGAAGGTACGGCGTGGCGTCGCGGACGTCGCGACCTCGCGCAAGCGCCTGGAACTCCAGCTGACCCAGCTCCAGCAGCAGTCCGCGAAGTACGAGGACCAGGGCCGCAAGGCGCTGTCCCTCGGCCGCGAGGACCTCGCGCGCGAGGCGCTGACGCGCAAGGCCAACATGCAGTCCCAGATCAACGACCTGGAGACGCAGTACCAGGCCCTGCAGGCCGAGGAGGAGAAGCTCACGCTCGCCTCCCAGCGCCTCCAGGCCAAGGTGGACGCCTTCCGCACCAAGAAGGAGACCATCAAGGCCACCTACACCGCGGCGCAGGCGCAGACCCGCATCGCCGAGTCCTTCTCCGGCATCTCGGAGGAGATGGGCGACGTCGGCCTGGCGATCCAGCGTGCCGAGGACAAGACGGCGCAGATGCAGGCCCGCGCCGGTGCGATCGACGAGCTGCTGGCCTCCGGCGCGCTCGACGACGCCAGCGGTCTCGGCCGCAAGGACGACATCGAGGCCGAGCTGGAGCGTGTCGCCGGCGGTTCCGACGTCGAGCTGGAGCTCGCCCGCATGAAGGCCGAGCTGTCCGGTGGCCCCGCCACCGGTCCGGCCGCGATCGAGCAGGGCAAGCCCGCCCAGTCGCAGGACGCGCACCCGCAGGACACCCCGCGCATCAACTACAACAAGTGAGCTGACCACCCACGAACCAGGAGAAGCGCAGCATGATCATGAGGGTCATGGGTGAGGGGCAGTTCGAGGTGGGCGAGGACCACCTGAACCTGCTCAACCAGCTCGACGACGAGTTGCTCACCGCGGTGGAGTCGGGCGACGAGGACACCTTCCGCCAGGCCTACGGCAAGCTGCTGGACGCCGTGAAGCAGTACGGCACCCGGCTCCCGGACGACTCGCTGGAGCCGTCCGAGCTGATCCTGCCGAGTGCCGAGGCGACCCTCGACGAGGTCCGGTCCCTGCTGCTGTCCGAGGGCGAGGGCGTCATCCCGGGCTTCCCCGAGTACGAATAGCCTCGCGGCCGCTGCCAGACGAAAGGGCGGGTCCCCTCCGAGGAGGGGACCCGCCCTTCGCCGTTGTTACTGCCTGCTACGGCAGGGCCAGCATCCGGTCCAGCGCGGCCTTGGCGTACTTCTCGGTCTCCGGGTCCACGGTGATCACGTTCGGCACCCGGCCCTCGACCAGCGACTCCAGCGCCCAGACCAGGTGCGGCAGGTCGATCCGGTTCATGGTCGAGCAGAAGCAGACCGTGCGGTCCAGGAAGACGATCTCCTTGTCCGGGTGCGCCTTGGCCAGGCGGCGGACCAGGTTCAGCTCGGTGCCGATGGCCCACTTGGAGCCGGGCTCGGCCGCGTCCAGGGCCTTGATGATGTACTCGGTCGAGCCCACCATGTCGGCGGCGCTGACCACCTCGTGCTTGCACTCGGGGTGCACCAGGACGGTCACGCCGGGGATCCGCTCGCGGACGTCGTTCACCGAGTCGACGCTGAACCGGCCGTGCACCGAGCAGTGGCCGCGCCACAGGATCATCTTGGCGTCCCGCAGCTGCTCGGCGGTGAGGCCGCCGTTGGGCTTGTGCGGGTTGTACAGGACGCAGTCGTCCAGGGAGAAGCCCATGTCCCGCACCGCGGTGTTGCGGCCGAGGTGCTGGTCGGGCAGGAAGAGCACCTTCTGGCCCTGCTCGAAGGCCCACTCCAGCGCCCGCTGGGCGTTGGAGGAGGTGCAGATGGTGCCGCCGTGCTTGCCGGTGAAGGCCTTGATGTCGGCGGAGGAGTTCATGTACGAGACCGGGACGGTCACGTCGGCTATGCCGGCGTCGGTGAGCACGTCCCAGCACTCGGCGACCTGCTCGGCGGTGGCCATGTCGGCCATCGAACAGCCGGCCGCGAGGTCCGGCAGCACGACCTGCTGCCGGTCGCCGGTGAGGATGTCGGCCGACTCGGCCATGAAGTGCACGCCGCAGAAGACGATGTACTCGGCTTCGGGGCGGGCGGCGGCGTCGCGGGCGAGCTTGAAGGAGTCGCCGGTGACGTCGGCGAACTCGATGACCTCGTCGCGCTGGTAGTGGTGGCCGAGGATGAAGACGCGGTCGCCCAGCGCGGCCTTGGCCGCCCGGGCGCGTTCGACGAGGTTCGGGTCCGAGGCCGGGGGGAGGTCTCCGGGGCACTCGACGCCGCGCTCGCTGTTCGGGTCGGCCTCACGGCCGAGCAGCAGCAGAGCGAGCGGCGTCGGAGTGGGGTCGACGCCGTGGGTCTCGGTGATGGTGGTGGTCACGGGCGGGTGCCCTTCTGTGCGGCCGAACGAGCGGTGGGGCCTTTTCGTCTATCTGACGCTATCTATTCTAACCGGTTAGCGTCAGAGTGACGATGGCCATCCTGTCGATGTGACGAGAACCGCTCGTCGAATCGGATGCTTCCTGCCGTGGCCGAATCGATACTTCGAAGCCCCGGGTACGGCTGGGCCATGAACATGAAGCCGCCCCGGGAAACCCGCTCCCGGTGGACTGATGGCCGCCCCGCCGTCATCCCGTAGCGATGAACTCGTTCAGGTCATCGGCCAGAATGGGTGGCGAACCGTTTCGGCAGCCGCAGTGACAGCACCGTCCGGGACGCCCCCCCGCCCCCACCGCACGACCCGTGGAGCCCCGCACCGATGACCAGCAGCCGAGCGCACGAGGTGATCGGGGCGGACCTGGACGAGACCGACCGGCAGCTCCTCGCCCGCCTCGGCAGCGACGGCCGCGCCTCCTACGCCGAGATCGGTCTCCAGGTGAACCTCTCCGCCACCGCCGTGCGCCGCCGGATCGACCGGCTCCGGGCGCGCGGCGTGGTGCGGGGCTTCACCGTGGTGCTCGACCCGGCCGTGCTCGGCTGGCAGACCGAGGCCTTCGTCGAGGTCTACTGCCGCGAGCGGACCGCCCCGGAGGAGATCCTCGCCAGCCTGCGCCAGTTCCCCGAGGTGGTCGCCGCCTGGACGGTCACCGGCGACCCGGACGCCCTGGTGCACCTGAGAGCCGCCGACATGCGCCATCTGGAGGCCGTCATCGAGCGCATCCGGCGCGAGCCCGGCGTGCAGCGCAGCCGTTCCTCGGTGGTCCTCTCCCAGCTGATCGGCTGATCGACGGGCCCGCCGGCGGGGTGCGCAGGAAACCTGCGCGGACCGGTCCGAAGACGCTCGAAACCTGCCTGACCAGCCGCGTTCCGACGCGCGGCGAAGCACCTCCGCTGCCTACGCTGATCACGTCCGGTCAGCGCGGTGAGGCGTCCCGCCGACCGGATCCCCCCGACCCCCACAGCCGAGAGGGACAGCCGTGTCCGCAGCACCCGACCGCATGCACCGGCCCGACAACGAACTGGTCGACCTGGTTTTCGACTACATGCGGGAGCGGCTGCAGTACGACCCCGTCCCGCTCGACCACCCCGGTGACGGCGAGCACCTGCGCACCCAGCTGGCCGGCCTGCTCAACCAGGACGGCAACAACCCGGCCGACGTGCTCAAGCTGTACGACCACGAGCTGTCCCGCGCGGTCATCTCCGCCGACAGCCCCCGCTACCTGTCCTTCATCCCGTGCGCCCCGACCAAGGCCGCGCTGCTGTTCGACATGGTCGTCTCCTGCGCCTCGCTGCAGGGCATCTCCTGGCTGGAGGCGGCCGGCGCCATCGCCGCCGAGAACCAGGTGCTGCGCCTGATCGCCGACCGCGCCGGACTGCCCGCCTCGGCCGGCGGCTGCTTCGTCTCCGGCGGCTCGGCGGGCAACCTCTCCGCCCTGGTGGTCGCCCGCGACACCGCGCGCCGCAAGCTCAGCGTCGGCCCGGAGGCCCGGCTGCGGATAGCCGTCGCCGACCAGGTGCACTCCTCGGTCAAGAACACCTTCAACATCATCGGCGTCGAGGCCTTCAAGGTCCCGACCGTGGACCGGCGCTTCACCGGCGAGGCGCTGCGCGCCGCCCTGGCCGCCGACCCGAACCCGGAGACCGTGATCGCCGTCGTCGGCACCGGCGGCACCACCAACGAGGGCATCGTCGACGACCTGGCCGGCCTGGCCGAGGTCGCCCGCGAGCGCGACCTGTGGTTCCACGTGGACGGCGCCTACGGCGGCGCGGGCCTGTTCGCCCCGTCGGTGCGCGAGCGCTACAACGGCATCGAGCACGCCGACTCCTTCGTGGTCGACCCCCACAAGTGGCTGTTCGCCCCCTTCGACAGCGCCGCGCTGATCTACCGCAACCCGCAGCTCGCCCGCGCCGTGCACACCCAGGACGCCTCCTACCTGGACGTCCTGCACACCGACGGCGACGAGTGGAACCCCACCGACTACGCCTACCACCTGACCCGCCGGGCCCGCGGCCTGCCGCTCTGGTTCTCGCTGGCCGTCCACGGCGTCCAGGCGTACACCGACGCCATCGAGGCCGGCCTCCAGCTGGCGCGGGACACCGCGCAGCTGATCCGGGACACCGAGCACCTGGAGCTGCTGTTCGACCCGCAGCTCTCGGCGGTCTGCTTCAAGCGCACGGGCTGGACCAACGACGACTACTACCGCTGGTCGCAGCAGCTGCTCGCGGACCAGATCGGCTTCGTCACCCCGACCGGCTGGGACGGCGAGACGGTCGCCCGCTTCGCCTTCCTGCACCCGGGCACCACCATGGAGATGGTCCGGGAGATCCTGGACACCATGGCCTGATCCAGGCCACCTCGTCCGTCCGTACGGCCCCACCGGCCCGCCCGGTGGGGCCGTCCGCGTCCAAGCCCGGCTCCAGGGCCCCGCCCGGCTACAGGAAGGCCCCGCTCGGCAGGTACGGCGTCGGCGGCCGCATCCCGCGCACCCCGACCAGCCCGGCGGTCTCCGGCGTCAGCCCGACCTCCAGCCCGACGTCCAGCGCCCACTCCTGCTCGGCGGTCAGGTACTCCACCCGGGCCACGACCCCGTCCGGCACCCGGGCCAGCGCCTCGCGCAGCAGCCGGGCCGCGATCCGCTTGCTGGTGGCCGCCAGCAGCCGCACCGTGCCGCCGTCCCGGTAGCAGTAGCCGCTGCCGGCCAGCGCGTCGGCCACCAGCAGCTCCTCGAAGTGCCCGAGCATCAGCTCGTGGTCCGGGCCGTGCGCGGACCCGCGCAGCCGGCGGTCCACCGAGTCCAGCAGGTGCAGGTGGGTGGCGTTGCCGCGGTGCACCGGGATGTCGCCCGGGTCGATCAGCCCCTCCCGGTCCACCTTCCCGGTCAGCCGCATCGCCGGGTGCAGGGTGAACCCGGCCAGCCGGTAGCGGCGGGCCGCCGCGGGGGAGCCGGAGGCGCAGACCATCCCGCGCAGGCAGCCCCGGGCGTGCGCCAGGGCCCGTTCGAACAGCAGTCGCCCCACCCCCTGGTTCCGGGCGGACGGCCGGACGGCGAACAGCGAGGGCATCCACAGGCCCTCGCGGCGCATCGACAGCACCACCCCGACCGCCTGCCCGCCGCTCTCCGCCAGCCAGCAGCCGCCGGGATCGGTGCGCGCCAGGTGTCTGGTCCTGGCCAGCTGCAAGGGCGTCGGTCCCGGCGCTCGCGCGGGGTCGTCGGACGGTCCGGCGAACGCGGTGAGGGACAGTTCCTGGACGACCTCCGCGTCCGCTGCGGTGTCCCTGACCTGGCGAAGGATCATGCCGCCCATCCTGGCGTCCGAGGGGCGGCCGTGGGGTCCGTTCGCCCGGATCCGTGAGGCGGGCGGTGCCCGCTCCGCCGCGGTTGTGCGAGCATGGGGAGCGTAGAGGCCAGGGTGACGCGCCCGGCCCACGGAGAACGAGCCGTCGAACAGGCCGCAAAAATCCCCTGCCGTCCGGGAAATGAATCCGGGTGGTCGGTGGTTGGCACTGGCGGCAGACCGTCGTCAAGACCGGGAGAAAGCAGATGACCGTCCAGGACGAGACCACCGTCGAGAGTGGCATCCTCCTCACCGATGCCGCCGCGGCCAAGGTCAAGGCCCTGCTGGAGCAGGAAGGCCGCGAGGACCTCGCGCTGCGCGTCGCCGTCCAGCCCGGTGGCTGCTCCGGCCTGCGTTACCAGCTGTTCTTCGACGAGCGCTCGCTCGACGGCGACGTGCTCAAGGACTTCGACGGCGTCAAGGTCGTCACCGACCGCATGAGCGCCCCGTACCTGGGTGGCGCCACCGTCGACTTCGTCGACACCATCGAGAAGCAGGGCTTCACGATCGACAACCCGAACGCCACCGGCTCCTGCGCCTGCGGCGACTCGTTCAGCTAAGCCTGACGGCGGGTCTCGAACGCGAAAGGCGGCCCCGGGGATTTCCCCGGGGCCGCCTTTCGCGTTCCGTCGTGTCCGGCACCGGCCGCTAGCGCGCGGCGCCGTCCGGGGTCACCGGGTCCGGGCCCGCGTGGGCGTCGCCCTCCAGCGGCACGTCCTGGCCGCTCGTCCGGTCCACGACCGTCCGCCCGGCCAACGGCGAGCGCAGGTCGACGGAGACGGCCTGCCGCTTGGCCATCGCGGTGCAGACGTGCCCCGGCTGGACGGTCGGCGGACCGGGCACGATCACCACGCCCACCTGACCCGCCTGCGACTCGTCCGCCTTCACCGCGTACGTGGTGCAGACCCCGCCGAAGAAGTAGACGGTCAGCTTGTTGCTGCCGTCCAGGCGGTAGCCGGTCGGCGGCCGCACATTGGAGTTGGCCGCTCCGGTGCCGGCCGGGTTGGGCTCACCGGGTGCGATCCCGTTGGTCGGGGGAGTGGCCGCTCCCGAAGGCTGCCCGGGCGCGGGCTCGGCCGGGGTCGGGGCCCAGCCGGTCGGCGCCTGGCCTGGCGGGCTCGTCGTGGCGGCCCCCGCGGACGGCGAGCCGGAGGCCGTCGGGGAGCCGCTCGGCGAGGCCGAGGTGCTCGCGGAGGCCTTCGCGGTGCTCGCCGCCGAGTCCGCGGAGCCCTTGCCGTCGCCGTTGCAGCCGGCCAGGGTCACCACTGCCGCCAGTGCGGCCACCGCCAGGGCCACCGTCCGCCGACCGCGGCGGGGCATCGTCTCCAGATCCATCTGCGCATCCTCCCGAGGGCTCAGCGGCGCCGCCTCCTCGGCCGCTCCGCGCGGATGTGACGTGCCCCGGTCGGATCCGGTTCCCCGGTCCTCACATGCCGTACTCGGCCATCCCGGCGACCAGGCGCTGCGCCCCGGACGGGACCAGGACGCCGACGGAGGCGGGGGCGGCCGGCTCCGGACCGGCGGTCACCAGGGGCCAGAACCGGCGCAGCTGCCGGGAGGAGCGGACCAGCGCGTCGAGGGTCTCGCCGTCCGCGTCGGCCCGGAGGGCGGTCAGCGGGGTGTGGTCGGGCATCATCGGGCATCGCTCCGATCAAGGGCCGTGGCCGCACTGCCACGGTGGACGACGGGCCCCGCCCGTCCGGCAGGGCTCGGTAGGGCCGACCCTAGGCCCGGCCCGGCGGGCCCACCAGTGCTACCCGGAGGTAGTACACATTCGAGGGTGCGGGGTGCCACCATGGCCGGGAGGGGACAGCTTGCGGGACTCTTGCTGGCGCGCCGTCCCGGCCCGGTACCGTGGGTGGGTTCACCCGACCCCGCTGGCCCTGTTGCCATCCTGAGGAGACCCCGTGCGTATCGCCGTCGCCGGCTCGATCGCCACCGACCACCTGATGACGTTCCCCGGTCGGTTCGCCGACCAGCTCGTCGCCGAGCAGCTGCACACCGTGTCGCTGTCGTTCCTGGTCGACGCCCTGGACATCCGTCGTGGCGGCGTCGCGCCGAACATCGCGTTCGGCATGGGCGTGCTCGGGCTCCGGCCGATCCTGGTCGGTGCCGCCGGCGCGGACTTCGCCGAGTACCGCAGCTGGCTGGAGCGCAACAACGTGGACTGCAACTCCGTCCACATCTCCGAGACCCGGCACACCGCCCGCTTCATGTGCACCACGGACGAGGACCACAACCAGATCGCCTCGTTCTACACCGGTGCCATGGCCGAGGCCCGCAACATCGAGCTCAAGCCGATCGCCGACCGCGTCGGCGGCCTCGACCTCGTCCTGGTCGGCGCCGACGACCCGCAGGGCATGGTCCGCCACACCCAGGAGTGCCGCACCCGCGGTTACGCCTTCGCCGCCGACCCCTCCCAGCAGCTGGCCCGCCTGGACGGCGAGGACATCCGCGAGCTGGTGGACGGCGCCTCGTACCTCTTCACCAACGAGTACGAGGCCGCGCTGATCGAGACCAAGACCGGCTGGGACGCCGAGGAGCTGCTCACCCGCGTCGGCACCCGGGTCACCACCCTGGGCAGCAAGGGCGTCCGGATCGAGCGCAAGGGCGAGGCCGCGATCGTGGTCGGCTGCCCGGCCGAGGAGGCCAAGGTCGACCCGACCGGTGTCGGCGACGCCTTCCGGGCCGGCTTCCTGTCCGGCCTGTCCTGGGGCCTCGACCTGGAGCGCGCCGCCCAGCTCGGCTGCATGCTCGCCACCCTGGTGATCGAGACCGTCGGCACCCAGGAGTACGAGCTGCGCCCGGCCGCCTTCCTGAAGCGCTTCGAGGGCGCCTACGGCGCCGAGGCGGCCGCGGAGATCCGCGCGCACCTGGTCAAGTAGTCCGCCCGGTCAGGAGCGGCGCAGCACCAGGTAGGCCGTGCCCCGGTCGCCGCCGTAGTCGGCGGCCGGGGCCTCGCCCGCGTACTCCTGACCGCGCATCCCGCACCAGGCCGGGATGTCCAGCCGGGCCGCCTCGTCGTCCGCCAGCACGGCGACGGTGCCGCCCACCGGCACCTCGCCGATCCGCTTCGCCAGCTCGATCACCGGCAGCGGGCAGCGCTTGCCCAAGGCGTCGATCACCAGCAGCGACTCCTGGGCGCTCACAGGTGCCGGCAGGTCCAGCCCGAGCGGCGCCCGGACCCCGGCGACCACGTCCGGCAGCACGGTGAGGAAGCGCTCCACGTCGGCCTCCGTCGTCCCGTACGGCAGCGAGACCCGGACGTTGCCCTCGGTGAGCACCCCCATCGCGGCCAGCACATGGCTCGGCGTCAGGGTGGAGGAGGTGCAGGAGGAGCCGGAGGAGACCGCGAAGCCGGCCCGGTCCAGCTCGGTCAGCAGCACCTCGCCGTCCACGTACAGGCAGGAGAAGGTGACGAGGTGCGGCAGCCGCCGCACCGGGTCGCCGACCACCTCGACCTCGGGCACCAACTGCGGGACCCGGCTGCGGATCCGCTCCACCAGCGCGTGCAACCGGGCGTTCTCCCGCTCGGCCTCGGCCCGTACGGCGCGCAGCGAGGCGGCGGCGGCCACGATCGCCGGGACGTTGACGTAGCCGGGCACCCGGCCGCCCTCGCGCTCGTCGGCCGGCAGCGGGGAGGCGTACCGGACGCCCTTGCGCACGGCGAGGATCCCGACCCCGGGCGGCCCGCCCCACTTGTGGGCGCTCGCGGTCAGCAGCGACCAGCCCGCCGGGACGTCCACCCGTCCGATGCTCTGCGCGGCGTCGACCAGCAGCGGCACCCCGGCCGCGGCGCACAGCCCGGCGACCTCGGCGACCGGCTGGACGGTGCCCACCTCGTGGTTGGCGCTCTGCAGCGCGGCCAGTGCGGTGTCGCTCCGGAGCAGGGCGCCGAAGGCCTGCGGGTCCACCCGTCCGGTGCGGTCCACCGGGGCGACCGAGACCTCGCCGCCCTCGGCCTCCCGGCGCTCGGCGACGTGCAGCACGCTGGAGTGCTCCACCGCGGAGTGCACCAGGTGCCCGCCGCGCCGCCGGTTCCCGGCCAGGGCGCCCAGCAGGCCGAGTTGGACGGCCTGCGTCCCGCTCGCGGTGAAGGAGATCTCGTCGGGCCGCGCGCCCAGGACGGCGGCGACCGTCTCGCGGGCGGCGTCCAGCAGCATCCGGGCCTGTCGGCCGGAGCGGTACAGCCGGGCCGGGTCGGCCCAGCCCTCGTCCAGGGCGGCGGTCAGGGCCTGCCGGGCGACGGGGTGCAGAGGGGCCGTCGAGGCCACGTCGAAGTACACGGTCACATTTAACGACACACCCGGGGCCGGACGGCTCGGTCCGAACAGCTCACCGGTCGTCAGTCGATCACCCCGAATGTCCGCTTCGTCCGGTACCGACGGGCCGTCACCCGCGTTGTTCGAGGTCATCCCCCGATCGGGCGTAAGGACCTCGAATGCCTAGGATGACCTGCGGCGCAGCGCCTGCCGGGCCTGATCGGGCGACCGGGCGGCGCGTTACCGGGGGCTGCCCGTCAGGAGCGCATAAGGCTGGAGTAGGGTTTGGCCCGCATAAGCATTCAAACCGTGCCCGTGGACGGGTCGCCGGAGGGGCTCACACTCCCCTCCCGGTGCGACGCGAAGGCGGGCGAGACTTCGGGAAGGCGCTACGTGAGTCCCAACGGCTCCGACCGCTCGCCGCGGCGCACGATGCGGCGGAAGCTGCCTCAGGCGCTGGCACTGGGCCTCGTCATCGCGACCGCCACCGGCTGCTCGGCCAACGACCTCCCCAGGCTTGGCCTCCCGAGTCCGGTCACGAAGGAAGGACCCATGGTCCTCCAGATGTGGCAGGGCTCCTGGATCGCGGCGCTGGTGGTCGGCGTACTGATGTGGGGTCTGATCATCTGGAGCGTGATCTTCCACCGGCGCAAGCGCACCGGCGTGGAGATCCCCCCGCAGACCCGGTACAACGTGCCCATCGAGGCGCTCTACACCGCGGTCCCCATCATCATCGTCTCGGTCCTCTTCTACTTCGTCGCCCGCGACGAGTCGAAGCTGATCTCCGTCTCCGCGAAGCCGCAGCACTACGTCAACGTGGTCGGTTTCCAGTGGAGCTGGGCGTTCAACTACGAGAACACCGAGACCCCCGACCCGGCCAACAAGGACGCCGCGTACGAAGTCGGTACGCCCAAGGACGCTCCGACGCTCTGGCTGCCGGTCAACGAGACGGTGCAGTTCCGGCTCACCTCTCGTGACGTCATCCACGACTTCTGGCCCGTCAACTTCATGATGAAGATGGACGTCGTCCCGGGCGTGGTGAACAAGTTCGAGGTCACCCCGACCGTCAAGGGTGACTACATGGGCAAGTGCGCCGAGCTCTGCGGCGTCGACCACTCGCGCATGCTGTTCAACGTCAAGGTCGTCGACCGCGCCGACTACGACAAGCACTTGGCCGATCTCCGCGCCAAGGGCCAGAACGGTGCGGTGCCTTCCGGCCTCATCAGCATGGGAAGTGAAGAGAAGTGACCATCCTCAACGAGCCCGCCGCGGCCGGCGGGGGCGCCGAGGCCGTCACGGTCGGGGCGCAGCGGACCCGCAAGCCGGGTTCGACCATCATCAAGTGGCTGACCACCACTGACCACAAGACGATCGGCACCCTGTACCTGGGCACGTCGTTCGCCTTCTTCCTGATCGGCGGCATCCTCGCCCTGGTCATGCGCGCCGAGCTGGCTCGTCCCGGGACCCAGATCCTGTCGAACGAGCAGTTCAACCAGGCGTTCACGATGCACGGCACGATCATGCTGCTGATGTTCGCGACGCCGCTGTTCGCGGGCTTCGCGAACTGGATCATGCCGCTCCAGATCGGCGCCCCGGACGTGGCCTTCCCGCGTCTGAACATGTTCGCGTACTGGCTGTACCTCTTCGGTTCGTCGATCGCGGTCTGTGGCTTCCTGACCCCGAACGGCGCCGCCGACTTCGGCTGGTTCGCCTACTCCCCGCTGTCGGACGCGGTGCACTCGCCCGGCGTCGGCGGCGACATGTGGATCATGGGTCTGGCCTTCTCCGGCTTCGGCACGATCCTCGGTGCGGTCAACTTCATCACCACGATCATCTGCATGCGCGCTCCGGGCATGACGATGTTCCGGATGTCGATCTTCGTCTGGAACGTCCTGCTGACCTCGGTGCTGGTCCTGCTGGCCTTCCCGGTGCTGGCCGCCGCGCTGTTCGCCCTGGAGGCGGACCGCAAGTTCGGGGCCCACGTCTTCGATCCCGCCAACGGCGGGGCGATGTTGTGGCAACACCTGTTCTGGTTCTTCGGCCACCCCGAGGTGTACATCATCGCGCTGCCGTTCTTCGGCATCGTGTCGGAGATCATCCCGGTCTTCAGCCGCAAGCCGATGTTCGGCTACTCCGGCCTGATCGCGGCCACCATCGCGATCGCCGGTCTGTCCGTGACGGTGTGGGCGCACCACATGTACGTCACCGGACAGGTGCTGCTGCCGTTCTTCTCCTTCATGACCTTCCTGATCGCGGTCCCGACCGGTGTGAAGTTCTTCAACTGGGTCGGCACCATGTGGAAGGGCTCGCTGAGCTTCGAGACGCCGATGCTCTGGACGGTCGGCTTCCTGGTCACCTTCCTCTTCGGTGGTCTGACCGGTGTCCTGCTGGCCTCGCCGCCGATCGACTTCCACGTCTCGGACTCGTACTTCGTCGTCGCCCACTTCCACTACGTGGTCTTCGGCACCGTCGTCTTCGCGATGTTCGCCGGCTTCCACTTCTGGTGGCCGAAGATGACCGGCAAGATGCTGGACGAGCGCCTCGGCAAGATCACCTTCTGGACGCTGTTCTTCGGCTTCCACACCACCTTCCTGGTGCAGCACTGGCTCGGCGCGGAGGGCATGCCCCGCCGCTACGCCGACTACCTGGCCTCGGACGGCTTCACCACCCTGAACACCGTCTCGACCATCGGCTCCTTCGTGCTCGGCCTGTCGATCCTGCCGTTCCTCTACAACGTCTGGAAGACCGCCAAGTACGGCGAGAAGGTCACCGCGGACGACCCGTGGGGCTTCGGCCGCTCCCTGGAGTGGGCGACCTCCTGCCCGCCGCCGCGGCACAACTTCCTCACCCTGCCCCGGATCCGCTCCGAATCCCCGGCCTTCGACCTCCACCACCCGGAGATCGCCGCGCTGGACTACCTGGAGAACCACGGCGAGCCGGCCAAGCACCTCGCCGGTGTGACCCCGGCGAAGTACGACGCTCCGAAGCTGGGCAAGGGCAAGCAGGAGGGTGACGCCTGATGAAGGAACAGGGAAAGATCTTCCTTGGCCTGTCGGTCTTCGTGCTGGCGATGGCCATCACGTACGGCCTGTGGACCAGCAACGCGAGCAACGGCCCGGGCCTGGAGGCCGCCGGTACCACCGCGCTGTTCCTGGCCTTCGGCCTCTGCGCCTTCATCGGGTACTACCTCGCCTTCACCGCCCGCCGGGTGGACAGCGGCGCGGGTGACAACCCCGAGGCCGAGGTCGCGGACGACGCCGGCGAGCTGGGCTTCTTCGCCCCGCACAGCTGGCAGCCGCTCTCGCTCGCGCTCGGTGGCGCGCTCGCCTTCCTGGGCGTGATCTTCGGCTGGTGGCTGATGTTCTGGGCCGCTCCGATCATCCTGATCGGCATCTTCGGATGGGTCTTCGAGTTCTACCGGGGCGAGAACCAGAACCAGTAGGTTCCGCCTCCGGCGACAGGGCCGGTCCTCCCGCAAGGGAGGGCCGGCCCTGCTGCGTCCCGGGTGACCGCCTCACTCACCCGGGTCAACGGAGGGTCGCTCGAATGTCGCTCGATCCAGGCCGTTCCTACGATCTGATCAATCGTGCGAATTGTGCGAACCCCTCGGAGGCGGTCATGGCCGACAGGCGCGGAATCGCAGGCATCGGCAGCATCTCGCTGGCGCTGGCAGTACTGGCCCCGCTGGCCGCCTGCTCGTCCGGCGACGACGAGTCCGCCGGCCCGCACCGGATCGACGCGGGCCCGTTGGTCCACCTCTCGGCCGAGGGCAAGGTCGACCCCTCCAAGCCGGTCACCGTCACCGCGGTGGCGGGCAGCCGGCTCACCGACGTCACCGTGGTCGACCCGGACGGCCGGGTGGTGGCCGGGCGGCTCGCCGACGACCAGCACAGCTGGCAGACCACCGGCCGGCTCAAGGCGAACACCGCGTACGCCGTCCGGATCTCCGCCGACGACGGCCGGAACGGGCGCGGCGACACCACCCAGAACTTCAGCACCCTGGCCGCCCAGCGCCTGCTCACCGCCAAGCTCGGCCCGGACTCCTCCGGCAGCGGCGTCTACGGGGTGGGCCAGCCGCTCACCGTGCAGCTCTCCGAGGCGGTGAAGGACCCCCAGGCCCGCCAGGAGGTCGAGCGCACGCTGACGGTGACCTCCCAGCCCGCCGTCACCGGCGCCTGGTACTGGGTGGACGACAAGAACCTGCACTTCCGTCCGGAGGACTACTGGCCGTCCGGTACGACCGTCTCGCTGGCCTTCGACGGCACCGGCAGCCGGATCTCGGACGGCCTCTACGGCGGCGACCGCAGCGCGCTGAAGCTGCGTATCGGCGCCCGGGTCGAGTCGGTGATCGACGCGGGCGCCCACGAACTCACCCTCAAGCGTGACGGCGAGGTGGTCCGGAGCATCCCGGTCACCACCGGCAAGCCCGGCTTCGACACCCGCAACGGCATCAAGGTGGTGCTCGGCCAGGAGCGGTCGGTCCGGATGAACGGCGAGACCATCGGTATATCGGCGGGCAGCTCCGAGTCGTACGACCTCGACGTGCTGTGGGCCACCCGGGTGACCTGGAGCGGCGAGTACGTCCACGCGGCGCCCTGGTCGGTCGGCTCGCAGGGCTACGAGAACGTCAGCCACGGCTGCACCGGGATGAGCACCGACAACGCGAAGTGGTTCTACGACAACACCCGGGTGGGGGACCTGGTGACGGTGGTGAACAGCCGCGGCGCCACCATGGAGCCCTTCGGCAACGGCTTCGGGGACTGGAACGTCTCCTGGACGGACTGGGTCAAGCACAGCGCCCTCGGAGGGCCCCTGAGCACCACCGTCCCGGCCGGCCAGGCCCCCGCCGCCGGGATGATGCGCCCGGAAGTCTGACCCGTTACTCCTCCGCTCGCCTCCGGGCGCTCGGACCCGCTGCCGACGGTCGTCGCTCCGGCGCTCGTGCCTCGCTTGTCGCTCCTCGCTTTCGGCAGCGGCGCGCCCTTCGGCTCGGGAGGGGGCGCTCAGGCCTCCGGATAGGCCAGGCCGAGGGCGGTGATCACGGCGGCCAGGGCGTCCGGGTGGGACAGGCCCAGGCGGCTCGCGCGCTCGGCGTACTCGGCGGCGGCCTCGGCGGCCAGCCGGTGGGCGGTGTCCCCGGCGGCGGCGATCAGGGTGCCGCGCCGGCCGTGGGTCTCCACCACGCCGTCCGCCTCCAGCTCCTTGTAGGCCCGGGCGACCGTCCCGGCGGCCAGCCCCAGCTCCTCGGCGAGGGCCCGGACGGTGGGCAGCCGCAGCCCGGTCGGCAGCTCGCCGGAGCGGGCCCCCTCGGCGATCTGGGCGCGGATCTGCTCGTACGGGGGAGTGGCGGCGGCGGGGTCGACGGACAGCTGCACGGGTGGCTCCTGGAGGCGGGCGGGTGCGGGGCTGGCGGATGGGCAAAGGCCGAGGGCCGCCGACCAGATGAACTCTGGTCAGCGGCCCTCGGGGTGACGCGGGGTGCGTACGGGATCAGTGGTGGCCGTGGCCGCTGGTGATCTCGTGGTGCTCCTCGGCGGTGGGCTTGGGGATCTGGCTGCCCTCGCCGTAGAAGCCGCGGGAGAGCTTGGCCCGGGTGCGGGTGAGGGCGCCGGCCTTGCGGGCCACGCCGTTCTCGTCCGTCTGGGCCGGCAGCTCGACCGGCTGGATCTGCTCGTGCGCCGTGAGGGTGTGCAGGTCCTTCGCCGGCAGCTGAGCGTGCACCTCGATGAACTCACCGTGCGGCAGGCGCTTGATGACACCGGTCTCGCGGCCGTGCAGCACCTTCTCCTTGTCACGGCGCTGGAGGCCGAGGCACCAGCGCTTGGTGACGATGAAGGTGATGACCGGCACCAGGAAGAAGCCGGCACGCACGAAGTAGGTGATCGAGTTGAGCGACAGGTGGAAGTGCGTGGCGAACAGGTCGTTGCCACCACCGACCAGCAGCACCAGATACAGGCTGATCCAGGCCGCACCCAGGGCGGTGCGGACCGGGGCGTTGCGCGGGCGGTCCAGGATGTGGTGCTCGCGCTTGTCGCCGGTGATCCAGCCCTCGATGAACGGGTAGACCGCGATCGCGACCAGGACCAGCGGGAAGATCATCAGCGGGATGAAGACACCCAGGTTCAGGGTGTGGCCCCACAGGTTGATCTCCCAGCCCGGCATGACGCGGATCAGGCCCTCGGAGAAGCCCATGTACCAGTCGGGCTGGGCGTCGGTCGACACCTGGTCCGGACGGTACGGGCCGTAGGCCCAGATCGGGTTGATCGTGGCGATCGCCGAGATGGCGGCGATGATGCCGAAGACCAGGAAGAAGAAGCCACCGGCCTTGGCCATGTAGACCGGCATCAGCGGCATGCCGACGACGTTCTTCTCGGTCTTGCCCGGGCCCGCCCACTGGGTGTGCTTGTGGTAGAAGACCAGGATCAGGTGCGCGACCAGCAGGCCGAGCATGATGCCCGGGATCAGCAGGACGTGGATGGTGAAGAAGCGCGGCACGATGTCGTGACCGGGGAACTCGCCCCCGAACAGGAACATCTGGATGTAGGTGCCGACCAGCGGGACCGCGAGGATCGCGCCTTCCATGAAGCGGATACCGGTGCCCGACAGCAGGTCGTCCGGCAGCGAGTAGCCGAAGAAGCCGTCGAACATGCCGAGGACCAGCAGCAGGAAGCCGAAGACCCAGTTGATCTCACGCGGCTTGCGGAACGCGCCCGTGAAGAACACGCGCATCATGTGCACGAGCATCGCGGCCACGAAGACCAGGGCGGCCCAGTGGTGGATCTGGCGGATCAGCAGACCGCCGCGGATCTCGAAGCTGATGTCCACCGTCGAGGCGTACGCCTCGGACATCCCGATGCCCTTGAGCGGCACGTACGAGCCGTTGTAGACGACCTCGGCCATCGACGGCTTGAAGAACAGCGTCAGGTAGACACCGGTCAGGATGATGATGACGAAGGTGTAGAGGCAGATCTCGCCCAGCATGAAGGACCAGTGGTCCGGGAAGATCTTGCGCAGGTTGGCCTTGGCGAGGGAGTAGATCCCCAGCCGGCCGTCCGTCCAGTCAGCCGCGGACTCCCACTTGTTGGCGGGATTCGCTCGCGTGCTGGAGGGCTTGGCGGCACCGGTCTTGGTGCTGCTCGCGCTACTCATCGAGCACGCTCCCAGTAGCTCGGGCCGACGGGCTTCTCGAAGTCGCCGGTGGCGACCAGGTTGCCCTTGTCGTCAGTGGTGATCTTCAGCTGCGGCAGCGGGTGGCCGGCCGGGCCGAAGATGACGCGCGCGCCGTCCGCCAGGTCGAAGGTCGACTGGTGGCAGGGGCAGAGCGCGTGGTGGGTCTGCTGCTCGTAGAGGCTGATCGGGCAGCCGACGTGGGTGCAGATCTTGGAGTAGGCGAGGATGCCCTCGAAGCCCAGCTCCTTGGACTTGTCGTCCTTGATGTCATCCGGCGCGATGCGCACCAGCATCAGGGCGTCCTTGGCGATGCGCTGCTGGAAGTCCTCGTCGTGGGTGGTGAGACCCTCCGGCATCGCGAAGGTCAGCGAGCCGATGACGAGGTCCTCGGGCTTCATCGGCTGCATGGTGCTCATGTTGACGAGCTGCAGCGGCTTGGCCGGGGTGGCCTCCCTCCAGCCCGTCTCCTTCAGCTTCTTCTCCGGCAGCGGGCCCAGGTCGCGGAGCAGGACCACGCCGGAGAGCGGGACCAGCGCCATCGACCCGATGAGGGTGTTGCGGATCATCTTGCGACGACCGAAGCCGGACTCGGCGGCACCGGTCTTGAACTGGTCGATGACGTCGTTGCGGACCTCGTCGGAGGCCTCGATCGGGTGACGCTCGGCCGGCAGCTCGACGTCCGACATCAGGGTGCGGGCCCAGTGGACCGCGCCCGCGCCGATCATGAACAGCGCGACGCCCAGGGTCAGGCCGAGCGCGAAGTTCAGCGCGCTGACGTGACCCAGCGGGAAGATGTAGACGATCTTGTCCGGGTCGATCGCCACGTACGAGGCGATGAAGCCGATCGTCGCGAGCATCGAGACCACGAACATCAGCGAGACCTGGCGCTCGGCGCGCTTGGCGGCCCGCTCGTCGATGTCGGTGCGCCGGGGCTCGTGGGCCGGCAGGCCCGGGTCGGCGAACGGGTTGCCGTGGTCGGCCACCTCGCCGGCGGAGCCGTGCGGCTCCGGGAGCTTCTCTTCTGACATGTCGTGGCTCATGACTTCTTGGCCTTGGTGGTGTGGGCGGCGACCCAGATCGCGACCGCGATGAGCGTGCCGAGGCCGAAGATCCAGCCGAACAGACCCTCGGTCACCGGACCGAGGCTGCCCAGGGTGAGACCGCCGGGGTTGGGCTCATCGTTGGTGGTGTGGCGGACGAAGGCCACGATCTGCTTCTTCTGCTCCTCGGGCATGGTGCTGTCCGGGAACGACGGCATGTTCTGCGGGCCGGTCTGCATGGCCTCGTAGATGTGCTTGGCGTCCACGCCCTCCAGCGACGGGGCGTACTTGCCCTTGGTCAGGGCACCGCCCTGGCCGGCGAAGTTGTGGCACTGGGCGCAGTTGGTGCGGAACAGCTCGCCACCCTTGGAGATGTCGTCCGGGTTGGTCGAGGTGTACTGCTTCGCGTCCGGCGCGATCGGGCCGGGGCCGAGCGACTGGACGAACGCGGCGAGCTGGTCGATCTCGCCCTGGGTGTAGATGGCCTTCTTGCGCGGCACCTGGGCGCCGGGCTGCTGGGCCGGCATGCGACCGGTGCCGACCTGGAAGTCGACGGCCGCGGAGCCCACGCCGACCAGGCTCGGACCGTCGCTGCTGCCCTGGCCGTTCAGGCCGTGGCAGGAGGAGCAGCCCACGGCGAAGAGCTTCTTGCCCTCATCGATCGCGAGCGACTGCGCGGCGACGTCGGCCTGCGCCTTGTCGGCGGGCGCGAACGCGGCGTACAGCCCCCCGGTTGCCGCCAGGGCGAGAAGTAGGACGACCAGCGCCGCCAATGGGTGGCGCCGTCGTGCGGAGAGCTTTTTCACGGAATAACCCCGGTGTCAGGATCTGGTCGACTGGTGGGTGCACCCGGCGGCCGGTCTGGCCGGCACGAGGCTGCCTGTCCAAGGCTGCGCGCGCGGTCGGTCGGTGGGAGCGTCGGCACCGGCAGAAGCGGCCCGTCGCCGGTGAGGGCGGGGGCCGCTGCCGGTGGCCAGCGACCTGATCAGATGGTTACTTGATCAGGTAGATGGTCGCGAACAGGCCGATCCACACGACATCGACGAAGTGCCAGTAGTAGGACACGACGATCGCGGCGGTGGCCTGCTCGTGCGTGAAGCGCTTGGCTGCGTACGTCCGTCCCAGGACCAGCAGGAAGGCGATCAGACCGCCCGTCACGTGCAGACCGTGGAAGCCGGTGGTCAGGTAGAACACCGTGCCGTACGGGTCCGAGGACAGCGAGAGGCCGTCGTTCTTGACCAGCTCGGTGTACTCGTAGACCTGCCCGCCGATGAAGATCGCGCCCATGAAGAACGTGAGGCTGAACCAGCCGCGGAGCTTCTTCACGTCACCGCGCTCGGCGGCGAACACGCCGAGCTGGCAGGTGAGCGAGGAGAGCACCAGGATGGTCGTGTTGACCGAGGAGAACGTCACGTTGAGGGCGTGCGCCTTCTCGGCCCAGAACTCGGCTCCCTTGACGGAGCGGAGCGTGAAGTACATCGCGAAGAGGGCCGCGAAGAACATCAGCTCGGAACTGAGCCAGACGATCGTTCCGACGCTGACCATGTTCGGTCGATTGACCGATCCGTGCGCGTGCCCGGTTTCTGTTGCTGTTGCTGTCGCCACGACGGACATTATGTCGGTCCCTTATTCCGTCTTCACGTCGGGGGGTGTCCCTCGGAGTGTCCGGTGCGTGCGGTATGCCCCCCTGAGGGGCGACGGGGTGTCCGAACGAGGGCTGAGCAGCGGCGTGTCCCTTTTCTGACGGTTCCTCGGAGGGGCCCGCTACCCCGTTGCCCGGCGCGTCGTTGCACGGTCGGCCCAGTGTCGTGGAGTAGGGGGACGGGACGCCGCATGGGCCGTCCGGGTGGACCGGGGGAGCCCGGGTGACGGGCCGTCCTCCGAGCGGGTGAGTCACTGGCGCGGCGGCTTGAGCGGCAACGTGCGCGAGGGGGACCGGCGACGGGGGAAACGGGAGTAGCATCCGGATCAGGTGAACGTGGTCCGGATCACACTTGAGGGAGCAGGGTCCATGGCGTACACGACCGACGAGACGCTCACCGTCCTCGTCTACAGCGACGACCGCAACACCCGCGAGCAGGTGCTGACGGCGCTCGGCCGTCGCCCCGCCGAGGATCTTCCGGAGCTGTCGTACCTCGAATGCGCGACCACCCCCGCGGTGATCAAGGCGTTGGAGAAGGGCGGCGTCGACCTCTGCGTGCTGGACGGCGAGGCGGTGCCGGCCGGCGGCCTCGGCCTCGGGCGCCAGCTCAAGGACGAGATCTACGGGTGCCCGCCGGTGCTGGTGCTGATCGGCCGGCCGCAGGACTCCTGGCTCGCCGCCTGGAGCCGGGCCGATGCCGCGATCTCCCGCCCGGTGGACCCGGTGGCGCTGGCCGAGGCGGTCGCCACCCTGCTGCGGGCCCGGCTGGCCAAGCGGGCCCCGGCCACGCGTTGAGCGGTGCCGTCTCAGTACTAGAGAAGACAGCGCCGTAGGCACCCCGCCGCTCGATAGGCTGGCTCCATCCGTACGGACGTCCCCCCCGGCGCGGGGGAACCGACAACAGCTGGAGTCAGCCATGGTGAACGTGAACCCTGCGAACGGTGGTACCGACCCCGCGCAGGTGGTCCGCACCTGGCCGGACCTCCTGGCGGCTCTGTTGAAGGGGGAGGACCTCGACCGCTCGTCCACCGCGTGGGCGATGGACCGGATCATGAGCGGCGAGGCGTCCCCCGTCCAGGTCGCCGGGTTCATGGTGGCGCTGCGGGCCAAGGGCGAGACGGTCGACGAGATCGCCGGCCTGGTGGACGCGATGTACGAGCACGCCGAGCCGCTGGACATCCCCGGCCCGGCGGTCGACATCGTCGGCACCGGCGGCGACCGGGCGAAGACCGTCAACATCTCCACCATGTCGGCGATCGTCGCCGCCGCGGCCGGGGCCAAGGTGGTCAAGCACGGCAACCGGGCGGCCTCCTCGTCGAGCGGGTCCTCGGACGTGCTGGAGAAGCTCGGGGTGGCGCTGGACCTGTCCCCCCGGCGGGTGGCCGAGGTGGCCGAGGAGATCGGGCTGACCTTCTGCTTCGCGGCGAAGTTCCACCCCTCGATGCGGCACGCCGCCACCGCGCGGCGCGACCTCGGGGTGCCCACCGCCTTCAACATCCTCGGCCCGCTGACCAATCCGGCGAAGGTCACCTCGCACGCGATCGGCTGCTTCGACACCCGGCTCTCCGGACTGATCGCCGGAGTGCTCGCCCGGCGCGGGGCGACGGCGCTGGTGTTCCGCGGCGACGACGGGCTGGACGAACTGACCATCACCACCACCTCGCGGGTCTGGGTGGTGCGCGACGGTGTGGTCACCGAGACCTCCTTCGACCCGCGGGACGTCGGCATCGAGCTGGTCGGCATCGAGGCGCTGCGCGGGGCCGACGCCGCGTACAACGCCGAGGTCGCCCGCCGGCTGCTGGCCGGGGAGCGCGGGCCGGTGCGGGACGCCGTCCTGCTGAACACCGCGTCGGCGCTGGTCGCGCTCGACCTGGGCGACGCCCCGCTGGCGGAGCAGCTCGCGGCGGGCATGGCGCGGGCGGCCGAGGCGATCGACTCGGGCCGGGCGCAGGACCTGCTGCGGCGCTGGTCGGAGGCCACCAGCCGGGGCTGAGGCGGTAGTTGAGGGCCCGTGCCGGTTCGCCGGTGCGGGCCACTTTTCTGCCCGCCCCGAGCCGAAGGGGCGCGCCGGTGCCGAAAGTCGAGGAGCGACAAGCGAGGTACGAGCGCCGGAGCGACGAGCGTCGGCGCCGGGTCGGAGCGCCCCGGAGGCGAGCGGGCGATGACCCTGTCCGGATGGTGGATGCCTGTTTGACCGTCCGACGTACCCGACCTAGAGTCTTCGCCAGGTCATGAGTGACAGCGCCAAGCCCCAGCTGGCTGTCCGGCAACCCTCCGTCCGTGGCGGGGTGCCCTGGGTGAGGACCGGGTCGCCGGGCAATTCGTCCGCGCGACAAGCGCGGACACCGGACGACTCAGCACTCCCGGGGTCCCTTACCCCGTGAAGGAGTGCATCCTCATGTCCCTTTCCCTCGGTACCACCGCCCCGCTCGCCGTCCTCGGCCACGACGTCCAGGTGCCGCTCGCCAGCGGTGACAAGGTCGGTTACGCGGCGCTCGACTACGCGGCCAGCGCGCCGGCGCTCCAGCGGGTGTGGGACGACGTCGCCGCCTACGCCCCGTACTACGGCAGCGTGCACCGCGGCGCCGGGTACCTCTCGCAGCTGTCCACCGACCTGTTCGAGCAGAGCCGCCGGACCGTCGCCGAGTTCCTCGACCTGCGCGAGGGCGACCAGGTGGTCTTCACCCGGGCCACCACCGACTCGCTCAACCTGCTGGCCTCCGCCGTCCCGGCCGGCACCCGGGTGTTCGCCTTCGAGACCGAGCACCACGCCTCGCTGCTGCCCTGGGCGCACGCCGGGCTGGAGGTCGACTACCTGCGGGCGCCGCGTTCGCGGGCCGAGGCGGTGGCCGCGCTGGAGGCCGCGCTGGCCGCGGCTCCGGAGGGCCCGAAGCTGCTGTGCGTGACCGGCGCCTCCAATGTGACCGGCGAGCTGTGGCCGGTCGCCGAGCTGACCGGGACCGCGCACCGGTACGGCGCCCGGGTGGTGCTGGACGCCGCCCAGCTGGCCCCGCACCACCGGGTGTCGGTGCGCGAGCTGGACGTCGACTGGATCGCCTTCTCCGGCCACAAGCTGTACGCGCCGTTCGGCGCCGGGGTGCTGGCCGGTCGGTCGGACTGGCTGGACGCGGCCGAGCCGTACCTGGCCGGCGGCGGCGCGACCCGCACGGTGGCCCGGGAGCTGGACGGTTCGGTGGCGGTGCAGTGGCACACCGGCCCGGCCCGGCACGAGGCCGGTTCGCCGAACGTCATCGGCGCCTACGCGATCGCCTCGGCCTGTCGGGCCCTCAGCGAGGCCGGCTTCGACGCGCTGGAGGCCCGGGAGCGGCAGCTGGTCGACCGGCTGACGGCGGGCCTGGCGGAGATCCCGGAGGTCCGGGTGCTGAACCTGTTCGGCGCCGGGTCGGACCGGGTGGGCGTGCTGTCCTTCGTCGTCCGCGGCTGGAACAGCTCGCACTTCTCGGCCGCGCTGTCCGCCGAGTACGGCATCGGCGTGCGCGACGGGCTGTTCTGCGCCCACCCGCTGGTGCGCACCCTGCTCGGGGACGAGGACGTGGCGCCGTCCGAGTGCGGGGCGCCCGAGCCCTCGCTGCCGGGCGAGCGCAGCCTGAACGCGATCCGGGTGAGCTTCGGGGCCGGCACCCCGGACGAGCACGTCGAGCGCTTCCTGGCCGCGGTCCGCGAGCTGGTCTCGGACGGCGCGGCGTGGAACTACCGCAACGAGGGCGGCCGTTGCGTCGCCGACACGCGGCGCTAGGGTCCGAAGACGGACCCTTGGTGCTGAGGCCTACTCGTCCAGGCCGAGGGCGAAGGCGGCTTCCAGGTCGTGCTGGGAGTAGGTGCGGAAGGCGATCTGGGTCTCGGTGTGGGCCACCCCCGGGACCTTGTTGAGCCGGCCCGGGATGACCTCGGCCAGGTCGTCGTGGCGGCGCACCCGGACCATCGCGACCAGGTCGTAGCCGCCGGTCACCGAGTACACCTCGCTGACCCCCTCGATCGCGGCGATGGCCTCGGCGATCTCCGGGATGCGGTCGACGCTGGTCTTGATCAGGACGATGGCGGTGATCACAGTTCGGGCTCCTTCTTGGGGTGCGGCCAGCGTATCGGGCCTCAGCCGGGCCGTCTCGGGGGGTGGCCGACCACGGTGCAGGCGTACAGGAAGCCGGCCGAGAAGCCGATCACGTGCACCAGGTAGGCCACCCCCGGCCCGGCCGAGTGCACCGACCACCACTGCAGCGCGAACCAGAGGCCGAGCACCAGCCAGGCCGGGAAACGCAGCGGGAGGAAGAGGAGCAGCGGGACGAGGGTGGTCACCCGGGCCCGCGGGTGGAAGCGCAGGTAGGCGCCGAGCACGGCGGAGATCGCGCCCGACGCGCCGATCAGGACCCGGGTGGAGTCGGGCGAGTGCGCCTCGGCGAGCGCGAAGCCGTACGAGGCGAGGCTGCCGGCGGCCAGGTAGAAGAGGAGGTACCTGGCCCGGCCGACCCGGCGCTCGACGGTGGGCCCGAAGACGTGCAGGAAGAGCAGGTTGCCCAGCAGGTGCAGCCAGCCGGCGTGCAGGAAGAGGCCGGTGAGGGCGGAGACCGCCGGGTGCTTGCCCGGGGTGGGGGCGGCGGGGCAGCCGGGGACCGGGTCGGGGGCCTCGGCCAGTTGTTCGGCGGTCAGCGGGCGGCCGGTCAGCAGCTCGGCGGGGACGGCGCCCCAGCGCTGCTCGTACCGCTGTTCGGCGCAGATCCGGGCCTGGCCGGTGCCGTACAGGGGGTTGAGGCCGGCCGCCGGGCCGAGCAGGAAGACCAGGGTGTTGACCGCGATCAGGGCGTAGGTGACCGCCGGGGCCGGCAGCACCGGGCGGCCGCCCCGGGCGTCGGTGTGGTCGGGGGCCGCGAGCGCCATGCGGCCAAGCATCCCTCCGGGCGCGGCAGGTGACACGGCGGTTTACGGCAGGTGGACTACTGGCCCTCCGGCGGTCGGGACGGGCCCCGGTCATCTCAGCTGACCGGTGGTCCCGGCGGTTGCCCCAGGCAATAGGCTTGGGCCGGGCAATCCCGCCTCCCGCCGCCGACGCCGGGGCTCCGGGGGGAGCGCCTAGCCCGCCAAGGGACCAGCCGAGAGGACCCCCGATGACCGTCCCCGCACTGACCGCCGAGACGCGCTGGCGCTGCACGCTGTGCGGCAACCTCACCCGCTTCGACGTCACCCGCACCGCACGGGTGACCGAGTTCCTGCACTTCGACCTGGCCGGCGAATCCAAGGTCGAGGAGACCGAGGTGCACAGCGAGACCGTCGAGTCGGTGCGCTGCCGCTGGTGCAACGCGGTGGACCAGGTCGAGCTGGTGGCCCGTCCGGGCGCCGAGGGCGCGGAGGCCCCCGCCGCGCAGGGCTGACCCCTCCGGTGCGGGTGGGCGGTGCGCGTCGCGTCCGCCCACCGCGCGGGACAATACAGACAAGACGCACGGAGCGTGACGACAGGGGCGGCCGCAGCCGCACCCGCTGGACCAGGATCGGAGCCGAGGACGTGGTGGACGCAGCGAGGGAGCCCGGCGAAGCGCAGGGGCTTCAGCCCGCTGCGCCGGCACCGGAGCCGGCCGCCGAGCCGGTCCCGTCCGAGACCGCCCTCCCGGGGGACCCCGGCGCGGCCCCGGCCGGTGCCGGCGCGGAGCGGGTGACCGAGAAGCTGGACCGGCCGCTGCCGGAGGGGGTGCGCCGACGGGTGGTCGGGCTGGCCTCGGACGCGCTCGGCGGGCTGCCGCCCGGTGAGCTGCCGCAGAGCCTGCGGCAGTACGTCAAGTTCACCCCCGCGCGGCGGGCCAAGTACGCGGCCACCGCGTTGGCGGCGGCGCTGGAGTCCGAACCGGCCTTCCGGGTGCGGATAGCGGAGCGGCTGCGGCTGGGCCAGCCGGACCTGGTGAAGGCGCTGGAGTCGGGCACCGTCCCCGGCGCCGCCGATCCGATGGACGTCGCGGCCGCCGCCTACCTGGTGCGCTCGGCCGGCTGGAGCCGGCTGGTCGCCGAGGCCGGTGAGGAGGCCGAGCGGGCCGGCGCCGAGGACGCGGCGGCGGAGGCCACCCGGCTGGTGGAGAAGCTGCAGGCCGAGTTGGCCGAGGTGCGGGCCGCGGCGCGGGCGGACCTGGACCGCCAGCGCGCGGAGTTCGAGGGCGTCCGGCGGGAGGCCGAGTCGCTGCGCAAGAAGGTGCGGTCGCTGGAGAGCGACACCCGGCGGGCGCAGGCCGAGACTCGGCGGGTGACCGGGGAGCTGGAGGCGGCGAAGGCGCAGGCCACGGGTGAGCGCAGCGCGGCCGAGTCCGAGGCGCGGCGGCTGCGGCACCGGGTGTCCGAGCTGGAGACCGCGGTCGAGCAGGGCCGCCGCTCGGCGCGGGAGGGGCGCAGCGTCGAGGACATGCGGCTGCGGCTGCTGCTGGACACCGTGTTGCAGTCGGCCCAGGGCCTGCAGCGCGAGCTGGCGCTGCCGGTCTCCCAGATCCGCCCGGCGGACCTGGTGGAGGCGGTGGTGCCGGGGTCGGCCTCGCCGCACGACGTGGCCCGGCGCGGTCTGGCCGAGGACGATCCGGCGCTGCTGGACCAGCTGCTGGCGATCCCGCAGGTGCACCTGGTGGTGGACGGCTACAACGTGACCAAGACCGGGTACCCGGCGCTGCCGCTGGAGCAGCAGCGGATCCGGCTGCTGGGCGGGCTGGCGATGCTGGCCCAGCGCACCCAGGCGGAGGTCACCTGTGTGTTCGACGGGCAGGACCTGGACGTCCCGGTCATCATGGCGCCACCGCGCGGGGTGCGGGTACGGTTCAGTCGGACCGGCGAGACCGCGGACGAGCTGATCCGCCGTCTGGTCCGGGCCGAGCCGCAGGGCCGTCCGGTGGTGGTGGTCTCCACCGACCGGGAGGTCGCGGACGGCGTGCGGAAGGCGGGTGCGCGCCCCGTGGCCTCGGTGCTGCTGCTGAACCGGCTGGCCAGGCCCTGAACCGGGGGCGGACGGCGTGACGGCAGGTCAGTGCGGCTCCGGCGCGGGTGTGCGGATCCGGTGAAGTCAGTGGGAGAACCCGGAGTTCACGCCTTCGGGGGAGTGGCAAAACGGATAGATCTTCACTAGGGTCTGGCGTCAAACCTATTTTCCGGAATCTCACCTGATCGGGTGAGCCCGTTGGAAGAAGGAGCCGGTCCCTTGGCCTCCCACCGCCGTCCCAAGCAGCCGAGCCGCGCGCGGGTCTCCGTGCTCACCGCGGCTGCTGCGACCGCGGTCGCCCTCTCCGCCCAGGTCGCCGCGCACGCTGCTCCGCAGCCGAACAAAGCCGACGTCAAGGCGCAGATCGACCAGCTCCAGCAGGAACAGGAGCAGGCGGCCGAGAAGTACAACGGCGCCAAGGAGCGGGCCGACCAGCTCCGCAAGCAGGCCGACCAGCTGCAGGACCAGGTGGCCCGCAGCCAGGACCAGATGAGCCAGCTGCAGGTGGGCCTGGCCCAGGTCGCGGGCGAGCAGTACCGCACCGGCGGCATCGACCCGTCCGTCCAGCTGATGCTCTCCTCCGACCCGACCGGGTACCTGGACAAGGCGTCGAGCGTCCAGCAGGCCAGCGCCACCCAGACCGAGGCGCTCAAGGGCCTGCTCGACCAGCAGCGCCGGCTGGACCAGGAGAAGGCCGAGGCGGCCGCCGTGCTGGCCTCGCTGGACTCCACCACCAAGGACCTGAACCAGGCCAAGACGGACGTCAACACCAAGCTGAGGGCCGCCCAGGACCTGCTGAACTCGCTCAGCGCCGCCGACCGGGCGGCCCTGCGGGCCCAGCAGCAGCAGGACGACCGCGCCTCCCGCGGCGCCGACCGGGTCGACCTCAGCAACCTGCCGCCGGCCAGCGGCTACGCCGCCGTGGCCGTGGCCAAGGCGATGAGCAAGCAGGGCTCGCCGTACAGCTGGGGCGCCACCGGGCCCAGCACCTTCGACTGCTCGGGCCTGATGCTCTGGGCGTACGGCCAGGCGGGCGTCTCGCTGCCGCGCACCTCGCAGGAGCAGGGCCACATCGGGACCGCCGTGACGCTCTCCACCGCCCAGCCGGGCGACCTGGTGATCTACGGCCCCGACATGCACCACGTCGCGATGTACATCGGCAACGGCATGGTGGTCCACGCGCCGCACACCGGTGACGTGGTGAAGGTGATGAAGGCCGACGCGATGCCGATCAACACGATCCGCCGGATCTGACGGTCCGGTACGTCCCCGAGGGGCCGGTTCCGGCCCTGTGATCCGCGCCACCTCCCGCCGGGGGTGGCGCTTCGGGTTTGCCTCTTCCGCGGCCGGACGGTGAGAGTCGATCAGCTTTGTGTGCGGCGGCGATCACCATCAGTCATTTTCACAAAAGAACATGGGTAATCTTCCGTCTTTTTTCTGACAAGGATTTGAACGGATCACGGTTCAGTTACTAGGGTCGTGCTCCGAACCACCGCACAGTCGATCACCCAGCCGGGGTGGCGGCGGTGGTTACCGTCGAGTTCGCGAAACAGCGGGGCAGGTCGAAGCGACTGCCCGACAGGGGAGCCCAGTAGTCGGGGGTGCTGCGGAGCGGAGCCGGGGAACCACGTTCCTCCGGGGTGAATCGGCGCCAGGTCGGCCGTAGGTGAGGCCGGTGAGGCGTCGTAGGGCATGCTTCCGGCCCGAACCCGTCAGCTCACCCGGTAGGCGGCCGTAGGAAGAAGGAGTCCGCCTTCGTGGCGTCCCATCGTCGTCCCAAGCCCGCCAGCCGTGCCCGCGTCTCGATCATGACCGGCTTCGCCGCCGCAGCCGTCGCGCTCTCCGCGCAGTCCGGCGCGCACGCCGACCCGCAGCCGACCAAGGACCAGGTCAAGGAGCAGGTCGACCAGCTCAACGAGCAGGCCGAGCAGGCGACCGAGAAGTACAACGCCGCCCAGGAGAAGCAGCAGGAGCTGGAGAAGCAGGTCTCCGGCATGCAGGACCAGGTGGCCCGGCAGCAGGCACAGGTGACCGACCTGCAGGGCGGCCTCGCCGAGATCGCCGGCGAGCAGTACCGCAACGGGGGCATATCCCCGACCGTCCAGCTGATGTTCTCCTCCACGCCGGACAACTTCCTCAACCAGGCCGGTGCGCTGAACCAGGCCGGCAGCACCCAGAAGAACCAGCTGAAGCAGCTCCAGGAGCAGCAGCGCAAGCTCGACCAGGACCGCACCGAGGCCCAGGGCAAGCTCGCCGAGCTGGAGTCCACGACCACGCAGCTGAAGGCCTCTAAGGACGAGGTCCAGAACAAGCTGAAGGCCGCCCAGGACCTGCTCAACACGCTGACCGAGCAGGAGCGCCAGGCCATCAAGGCCGCCGAGGACAAGGCCGCCGCCGACGCCGCCGCGAAGGCCGCCGCGGCCAAGCCCGCCACCCCGGACCGCGCCTCCCGCGACAACAGCCGCAGCGACCTCGGCTCGGGCTCCACCGCCGCGCCGGTCAAGATCGCCCCCGGCAGCTCGCACGGCGCCGCCGCGCTGGCCGCCGCCGCCACCAAGGTCGGCAGCCCGTACATCTGGGGCGCCGTCGGCCCCGGCTCCTTCGACTGCTCCGGTCTGATGGTCTGGGCGTTCAACCAGGCCGGTGTGTCGCTGCCGCGCACCTCGCAGGAGCAGGCCGGTGCTGGCACCCGGATCGGCTCGGACATCTCCCAGGCCCAGCCCGGCGACATGCTGATCTTCTACGGCGACGCCCACCACGTCGGCATCTACGCGGGCAACGGCCAGGTGCTGCACGCTCCCAAGCCGGGTGCGTCGGTGCGCTACGAGGCCGTCTCCAACATGCCGCTGTCGTCCATCGTGCGGGTCTGATCCTCACCAAGCCCCCAAAAACAGGGGTAGCTGCCACGGGCCCGGTCCTCCGTCACGGAGGGCCGGGCCTGCGGCTTTTCCGGTGGATCGACCGGATGTCCGAATAGGGGTCAAATATTCGGATCGGTAGGGGTTTGGACTCGCTTGCCCGGACTCGCTAACGTCTGCCACCGGACTCCCGATCGACGGCCGCCCACCGGGGCGCGGCCGCGGGGCCGCGCCGCAGGACTGGAGCCGCTGCCGCCATGCCCGTGCACCGTCGTTCCCAACTGCTCGCCCGTGCGCTGGTACTGACCGCGGCCGCCACCACGGCCCTGGGCGTGGCGACCGCCGGCAGCGCCCAGGCCGCCCCCGGGGCGCCGGACACGCCCGACCGCAAGGACGTCAAGGCCCAGGTCGAGCAGCTGTACGACGAGGCCGAGCAGGCCTCGGAGAAGTACAACGCCGCACTGGAGGCGCAGAAGCGGCTGCTGGGCGAGACCACCGTCCTCCAGGGCGAGGTCGCCGCCGCCCAGGACCAGCTCAACCAGCTGCGCGCCGACCTCGCCACGGTGGCCGGGGCCGAGTACCGGGGCGGCGGGATGACCCAGACCGCCCAGCTGATGCTCTCCACCGACCCCGAGGCCTACCTCAACCGCGCCCGGACCCTGGGCCAGGCCGCCGAACGCCAGCAGGAGACCCTGCACGAGCTGGTCACCCGTCAGCGCCGGCTCGACCAGCGCCGCACCGAGACCGCCGCCAAGCTCGCCGAACTGGACGAGGCCCGCCGCTCGCTCGCCGAGAACAAGCAGCAGATCCAGCAGCGCCTCGCCACGGCGCAGAAGCTGCTCAACAGCCTGGGCGCCGCCGAGCGGAACAGGATGGTCGCCCAGGACGCCCGGGAGGCCGAGCAGCGGGCCACCCGCGGCACCGACCGGCTGGACCTCGGCAACGCCCCGGCCGCCTCCGAGCGCGGGGCGGCCGCGCTGGCCGCCGCCGTGCGGATGGTCGGCTCGCCCTACGTCTACGGATCCACCGGACCCCGTGCCTTCGACTGCTCCGGTCTGATGTACTACAGCTGGCGGCAGGCCGGAGTGACCCTGCCGCGGACCTCGCAGGCCCAGGCGTACGCCGGGCAGCGGATCAGCCTCTCCGAAGCACGGCCGGGAGACCTGGTGATCTTCTACCGGGACATGCACCACGTCGGGATGTACGCCGGCGGCGGCGTGATGGTGCACGCCCCGTACCCCGGCGCCAAGGTCCGGTACGAGAGCGTCAATGCGATGCCGGTCTCCGGGGTGGTCCGGCTCTGAGCGCCACGCCCCCCGGGTCGGACGGCCCCCACCCGATAGACCCGGCCCGCCGCGCGTTGTCCCGGCGCGGTGCGCTGCTGCTGGCGGCGGGCGGGCTGGCCCAGCTCTCGCTGCCCCCGGCGGCCCCCGCGGGGGTGTCGGCCGGACGGGCCGCCGACCGGCAGGCCGAGGTCGCCGGGCTGCTGGCGGCGCGGGCGCGCTCGCTGCCCGCCTGGTCGGGGCTCACCGGGGCCGAGGCGGTCTACCGCAACCTGGTGCTCTCCCCGCCCGCCGGGCCGGACCGGCAGGGCGCGTCCGCCGAGCTGGCGCTGCGGATCGCCGGGTACGACGAGTACCCCGTGGTGTACCCGCGCCGGATCGAGCTGGTCCGGGACTCCGGCGGCTGGCGGGTCGAGCACGAGGAGGGCACCGGCGGGCCCCCGGCGCTCTGGGACCTCGGCCCCGTGCGGACCGCCGCCGGCGCCCACTGCCTGGTGCTCGGCCTGGCCGACGGGCCCGACCCGGCCGCCCTGGTCCCGGTGGGGGACACGGCGGTGCCGGCCGTCAGCGCGGTCTGGGGCAGCGCCTGGCCCGGCCGGCTGCTGCTCGAACTGCCCGCCACCGAGGTGCAGTTCGCCCGGCTGCTGGAGGCCGACCCGGCGGGCTGGACGGGCATGGCGGCGGTCACCGTGGCCGCCCCCGGCGCCCCCTGGCACACCCCGGCGGACCGGGTGGTGATCAACCCCGAGGCCTTCGCGCGGCTCAGCGACTTCGGCCGCCAGGTCGTCGTCACCCACGAGACCACCCACGTCGCGACCCGGGCCGACACCCGCGCCTGGACCCCGCTCTGGCTCTCCGAGGGCGTCGCCGACTGGACCGCCTACCGGGACTCCGGCCGCCGCCCGCAGCAGATCGCCCCCGAACTGGCCCGGGACGTCGCCGCCGGGAAGCTGCCCACCGCGCTGCCCGCCGACGCGGACTTCGCCGCCGGCGCCACCGGCATCGCCCAGGCCTACGAGCAGTCCTGGCTCGCCTGTGCGCTGATCGCCCGCCGGTACGGCACCGAGCGGCTGGTCGCCTTCTACCGGGCGGTCGGCGCGGCCGACGGGCAGGGCGAGGACCGGGACCGCCGGACGGACCGGCTGCTGCGCGCCGAACTGGGCGTCGGGCTGGCCGAGTTCACCGGGCTGTGGCTGGCCGAGGTGGCGGCGCTGAAGGGTTAGCGCTTGGCCGGGTGGTCGATGCCGTCGAGCAGGTCCTGCTCGTACGCGATGCCCGGGCGGACCGGGTAGGCGGAGGCGGGCGGCAGCGCCGGGGGCTCGTCGGCCAGCACCACGGTGGGCGGCAGGGCCGTCGTGGCGCGGGTGGAGCGCCAGAGCCGGACACAGGAGAGCAGGGCGGCTGTCAGCAGCAGCAGGTTGCGCAGGCCCAGCACGGTGACCGCGAGCGGTTCGCTGTTGAGGACCTGGGTGAACATCGTCGGGAACTCGAGCAGGGTCAGCGGGCAGGCGAGCAGGATCAGCAGGGCCACCGGCCGCTGGCTGGTGCCGCGCACGGTCAGGCAGACCGCCGCGACGCCGATCAGCCAGACCAGGTACTGCGGGCTGATCACCCGGCTGGTCACCACGAAGATCAGCAGCGCGCACAGCGCCGCGTCGTACATGGTGGCGGCGTTGCGGCGGCGGGCCGTGAAGCGCCACAGCAGCAGCCAGAGGAAGCCCAGCACGGTGCCGGCCATCATCACCTTGCTGATCACGCTGACCCACGGCCCGAGCATCTCGGGGGAGCCGTAGTTCATGGTGACCTTGCCGTTCCAGCCCCCGGCCAGCCGGGCGATGTGCAGCGGCAGCGCGCCGACCGACTCGACCTCGATGCCGCGGGCCCCCTGGAAGGCCAGGAAGCCGAAGGCGCCGTTCATCCCGGCCGCGAGCAGGAAGCCCACCGAGACGGCGGTGGCGGCCGCCAGCGTCCAGGAGCGGCGGGTGCGGCGGCCGGACGGGGTGCCGATCAGGCCGAGCAGCGGCCAGACCTTGACGATGCCGCCCAGGCCCAGCAGCAGCCCGCCGATCGCCGGGCGGCGGATCAGCGCGAGCAGGCCGGCCAGGGCCAGCGCGGTGACCAGGAGGTCGAAGCGGTTGTAGATCATCGGGCCGAGCAGCGGCACGGCGACCACCCACAGCCAGGCGCCGGTCAGCGCCCGGCCCCGGCGCAGCCCGGTGCGGATCAGCAGCGCGGCCGCGGCGGCGTCGGCGATCCCGCAGATCACCCAGAACGAGGTGAGGTACGACCAGGGCAGCAGGCCCGGCAGCAGGATCACCAGGGCGGCGCCCGGCGGGTACTGCCAGGTGACGTCGTCGAACGGGAAGGTGCCGGTCTGCAGCACGCCGTACCAGGCGTGGTAGATCATCCAGACGTCGGCGGTGACGTCGCCGCCGGGCGACTTCAGCACGCCGGTCATCAGCAGCACCAGCACGGTGCGGGTGGCCACCCAGGTCGCCCCGAGGGCGGCGAGCGCCCCGAGCGGGCGGCCGAGGCGGCCGCGTGAAGAACCGGACTCGGTGGCCGGGGCCAACTCCACTGCGCTCCCTCGTTCGTCTCGACGTCCTCACCGGAGGCGTCGTACGGACGGACGCCCGGGCCGCCGCATCGCGGCCTAGGTACTAGGACTGACCCGGGGGTCAAACGGTTGCCGTGCGCGGTTCCGTTCCCGGCGGGTCGTGGTGTTGACCTATCGTACGGATCACCCAGCGGTACACCGAGCACCCCCCGACCGAGCGAGCCGTGGCCTGATGCACAGAACCTTGATCGTCACCAATGACTTCCCGCCCCGCCCGGGAGGCATCCAGGCCTTCGTGCACAACATGGCTGTCCGTCAGCCCGCCGGGAGCATCGTGGTGTACGCCTCGACCTGGCGGGACGGCACCGAGGTGCGCCGCTTCGACGCCGAGCAGCCGTTCCCGGTGATCCGGGACCGGACGAAGGTGATGGTTCCCACACCCCGGGTCACCCGGCGGGCCGCCGAGATCCTGCGCGCCGAGCAGTGCGACTCGGTCTGGTTCGGCGCGGCCGCGCCGCTGGGCCTGATGGCGCCCGCGCTGCGCCGGGCCGGGGCCGGGCGGCTGCTCGGCATGACCCACGGGCACGAGGCCGCCTGGGCCCAGCTGCCGGGCTCCCGGCAGCTGCTGCGCCGGATCGGCGAGGGCACCGACGTGCTGACCTACCTGGGGGAGTACACCCGCTCGCGGATCGCCGCCGCGGTCGGGCCGCGGGCCGCGGCCCGGATGGTGCAGCTGCCGCCGGGCGTGGACGAGACGACCTTCCACCCCGGCTCCGGCGGCGCCGAGGTGCGCCGCCGGCTGGGGCTGGCGGACCGGCCGGTGGTGGTCTGCGTCTCCCGGCTGGTGCCGCGCAAGGGCCAGGACACCCTGATCGAGGCGATGCCGCAGATCCTCCGCGACGTGCCGGACGCGGTGCTGCTGATCGTCGGCGGCGGGCCCTACCGGGCGGACCTGGAGAAGCTGGCGGACGCCCGGGGCGTCCGGGACTCGGTGCGGTTCACCGGCTCGGTGCCCTGGGCGGAGCTGCCCGCCCACTACGGGGCCGGGGACGTCTTCGCGATGCCCTGCCGGACCCGGCGCGGGGGGCTGGACGTGGAGGGCCTGGGGATCGTCTACCTGGAGGCCTCGGCGACCGGCCTGCCGGTGGTCGCGGGGGACTCCGGCGGGGCGCCGGACGCCGTGCTGGAGGGCGAGACCGGGTACGTGGTGCCGGGCGGCTCGGCCGAGGCGTCGGCCGAGCGGATCGTCCGGCTGCTGCGGGACGAGGAGCTGCGCCGGCGCCTCGGGGAGGCCGGGCGGCGCTGGGTGGAGCGCTCCTGGCGCTGGGACCTGCTGGCCGGGCGGCTGACCTCGCTGCTGGCGGGCTGACTCCGGTACGTGGAAGGGCCCCGGGGGACGCCCCCGGGGCCCTTCCACGTACGGCGCTACTTCTTGTAGAGGGCCTCGATCTCGGCGGCGTAGTCCTTGAGCACGACGTTGCGCTTGAGCTTGAGCGAGGGCGTCAGGTGGCCGCTCTCCTCGGAGAACTCGGTGTCCAGCAGGCGGAACTTCTTGACCGCCTCGGCGTGCGAGACGGCCGCGTTGCCGTCGTCCACGGCGGACTGCAGGGCGGCCAGCAGGTCCGGGTCCTCGGCGAGCTCGGCGACGGTGGCGGTGGCGGGCTTGCCGTTGAGCTCCTTCCACTTCGGGAAGAAGTCCGGGTCGACGGTGATCAGGCAGGCGATGAAGGGCTTGCGGTCGCCGACCACCATGACCTCGCCGACCAGGGCGTGGGCCCGGATCCGGTCCTCGATCACGGCCGGGGCGACGTTCTTGCCGCCCGCGGTGACGATGATCTCCTTCTTGCGGCCGGTGATGGTCAGGTAGCCCTCGGAGTCCAGCGAGCCGAGGTCGCCGGTGGCGATCCAGCCGTCCTTGAGGGTGTCGGCGGTGGCCTTCGGGTTGTTCCAGTAGCCGGTGAAGACGTGCGGGCCCTTGAAGTAGACCTCGCCGTCCTCGGCGATCCGGACGGAGGCGCCGGGGACCGGCTGGCCGACCGTACCGATCTTCGGCTTGTCCCACGGGTTGAAGGCGGTGGCCGCGCAGGTCTCGGTCAGGCCGTAGCCCTCCAGGACGGTGAAGCCGATGCCCCGGTAGAAGTGGCCGAGCCGCTCGCCGAGCGGGGCGCCGCCGGAGATCGCGTGGGTGGCCCGGCCGCCGAGGGCGGCGCGCAGCTTGCTGTAGACCAGCTTGTCGAAGACGGCGTGCTTGAGCCGCAGGACCAGGCCCGCGCCGCCGGCGTCCAGTGCCCGGCTGTAGGCGATCGCGGTGTCCGCGGCCTTGTCGAAGATCTTGCCCTTGCCGTCGGCCTGGGCCTTGGCGCGGGCGGTGTTGTAGACCTTCTCGAACACCCGGGGCACGCCCAGGATCAGGGTCGGCTTGAACGACGCCAGCTCGGCGGTGACGTCCCTGATGTCGGAGACGTGGCCCAGCTTGATCGGGGCCATCACCGGGGCGATCTCGGCGATCCGGGCGAGCACGTGGGCCAGCGGCAGGAAGAGCAGCACGGAGCTCTCGCCGGTGCGGAACAGCGGGGCCAGGCGCTCGACCACGTTGCCGCACTCGGCGAGGAAGTTGCCGTGGGTCAGCTGGCAGCCCTTCGGGCGGCCGGTGGTGCCCGAGGTGTAGACGATGGTGGCGACGTCGTCGGGGCCGGCGATCGCCCGGCGCTCCTGGACGGTCGCGTCCGGGACGTCCTGGCCGGCCTCGGCCAGCGCGGCGATCGCGCCGCCCTCGATCTGCCAGGTGTGCTTGAGCTCCGGCAGCCGGTCGCGGACCTCGGCGAGCACCTTGACGTGCTGGTCGGTCTCGGTGACCAGGGCGACGGCGCCCGAGTCGCCGAGGATCCACTCGACCTGCTCGGCCGAGGAGGTCTCGTAGACCGGCACGGTGATCGCGCCGGCCGTCCAGATCGCGAAGTCCAGCAGCGTCCACTCGTACCGGGTGCGGGACATGACGCCCACCCGGTCGCCGGGCTCGATGCCCGCGGCGATCAGGCCCTTCGCGGCGGCGTGCACCTCGGCGAGGAACTGGACCGCGGTCAACTCCTGCCAGTGGCCGTCCACCTTCCGGCTGAGCACGGCGACGTCCGGGTGCTCCTCGGCGTTCCGGTGCACAGGGTCGGCGAGGTTGCCGCCGCTCGGGACCTGGTAGAGGGCCGGAAGGCTGAAGTCGAGCAAGACTGCTCCTCGTTCGCGACGCTGCGGGACGGCAGGACGTTACTGCCCGGTAGGCAGCTTCGACCAGGGGGGTCGGCCCCGGTGTTCGAAGTGTCACACCCGGCCGGGTCGGACCAGGCCGTGACCGGGTCGTTCGACTGGCACCCTACGGCAGCCCATCGGTGACCGGTCGGTAGCCCGCCCCGTCGGCCGCCCCGCCCCGGCCGCCCCCGACGCCCCCACCCGCCGTCACCGGTGCCCGTGCGGCCGAGTCGATCGCCGGTCGCGATAGCCTGCTCCGGGCGGACCGGGTCGAGCGCGCCTCGACCGGACCGGCAGGCAGCGGGACGACGCGGAGGGTCATTCCATGGCGGAGCACACCAGGTCGAGCATCATCATCGACGCCACCCCGGCCACGGTGATGGCCGTGATCGCCGACTTCGCCGCCTACCCGGCCTGGACCGGCGAGGTCAAGGAGATCGAGGTCCTGGAGAGCGCCGAGGACGGCCGTGCCGCCCAGGTCCGGCTGCTGCTCGACGCCGGAGCCATCCGCGACGAGCACACCCTCGCCTACACCTGGGACGGCAACCGCGAGGTCAGCTGGACCCTCGTCCGCAGCCAGATGCTCCGCTCGCTGGACGGGTCCTACACCCTCGTCCCGTTGGCCGGCGACCGTACCGAGGCCACCTACCAGCTCGCCGTGGACGTCAAGATCCCGATGCTCGGCATGATCAAGCGCAAGGCCGAGAAGGTCATCATCGACCGCGCGCTGGCCGGCCTGAAGAAGCGCGTCGAGGGCTGACCGGGACGGACGCGGCGGAACGGGGGCCGACGGCATGACGGCGACACGCACCATCCTGGTCAGCGGCGACGCGGGCGCACCCGCCGTGGCCGCCGCCACCGCGCTGCACGCCGCCCGGCGCGGCCACCGCACCTGGCTGCTGGCCGCCGACGACCCGCACCGGGCCCTGGACTCCGCGCTCGGCACCCGCCTGGAACCGGAACCGCTCGGCTACGCGCCGGGCCTGACGGTCTCCCGGATCGACGAGCAGGCCGCGTTCCGCTACGCCGTCGGCGAGCTCACCGGCCGGCTCAAGCCCGCCCTCGACCTGCTCGGCGCCGAACAGCTCGACCCCGAGGAGCTGACCGCCCTCCCCGGCATCGCCCGGCTCGCCCTGCTGCGCGCCCTGCCCGCCGCCGACCAGGACGTCCTGGTGGTGCTCGCCCCCTCGCCCGCCGAGCTGATCGCCACCCTCGCGCTGCCCGAGCAGCTCACCCGCTACCTGGACCGGCTGGTCCCCGAGCAGCGGCAGGCCGCCCGCGCGCTGCGCCCGCTGCTGGCCGGGCTGGCCGGCGTCCCGATGCCCGCCGAGTGGCTCTACGAGGGGCGCACCAGGGCCGCCGCGGTGCTCGCCGAGTCCCGCGCCGCGATCAGCGACCCGGGCACCAGCGTGCGCCTGGTCGTCTCCGCCGACGGCCACCCGTACGAGCAGCTGCGCCGGGTCCGGGCCGGGCTCGCGCTGTACGGCCACCGGCCGGACGCCGTCGTGGTGCACGGCGCGCTGCCGCCCGCCGCGCTCGCCTCGCCCGACCCCTGGCTGGCCGAGCTGGCCCGCCGCCGCCAGGAGGAGCTGGACCGGCTCGCCGCCGAGACCGACGCCCCGCTGCTGGTCACCGGCCTGGCCGAGGGCACCCTGGAGGCCGTCGCCGACCGCCTGTACGGGGCCGGGCCGGGCCCCGAGCGGCTCGAACCGCAGCCCTGGTCGGTCGAGGACCGGCTCGCCGAGGAGGGCCTGCTGGTCTGGCACCTCGACCTGCCCGGCGCCGACCGCTCCGGGCTGGACCTGGTCCGCCGGGGCGACGACCTGGTGGTCGGCCTCGGCGCCCACCGCCGGGTGCTCCCGCTGCCCGCCGCGCTGCGCCGCTGCACGGTCGCCGGGGCGGGGCTGCACGAGGGCGTGCTGTCGGTGCGGTTCGCGCCCGACCCTTCGCTCTGGCCGCAGGGCTGACGGGCCTTCCGGCCTTTCACCGGGGTACCGCCGGTCGGGTAGCGTCGGGCCGCAAGGGGCCGCGGGGTGCGGCCACGGCTGAGGAGGCGCCCGCGATGACCAGCACCGACGACCGTACCGAGCCCGGCGCGGAGCAGGGCGGCGGGCCGTCCCACCCGTTCGGGCCGGAGCTGGGCCCGCTGGTGGACGAGGTGCGCCGGTTCGCCACCGCCGTCGGCGAGAAGGCGCAGGAGACCAGCGCCACCACCCTGATCACCCTCTCCGGCCTGGCCGACCGCCTGCGCACCCAGCAGCCGGAGGTCTACTCCCACCTCGCCGCGGCCGGCTCCGGGCTGGCCGCCGCGGGCGCCGAGCTGCTGGCCGCCTACCGCGCCGCGGTGGCCGGGCACGAGCAGCGCTGGACGGCCGGGGAGGGGGCGCCGGTGGAGAAGATCGACCTCGACGCACCCGGCCGGGCCGAGGGCGCCGACGGGGATGACGGGCCGTCCGCCAAGCAGTGAATCCGTAGCTTCCGTAGCGTGATCGCGCTGCTTCCGTACGTCACGAAGCTGGGGATTAGATAAGACTTTTGAAGCATCACAGCCCGGTTGGTCCCGGATTGTCTTCGAATAATGTATGCGAGGCTATGTACGGGGGCTGGGTTGGGCGGTACCGTTCCGCCCAGCGGGAACGAGTGAATAGCTGAGGGACACATGGCTCTGACCATCGGCGTCGATGTCGGCGGGACCAAGATCGCGGCAGGCGTGGTCGACGAGGCGGGAGCGATCCTGGCCCGGACCCGGGTCCCCACCCCGGCCGACCCCCAGTGGGCCGTCGACGCCATCGCGCAGGCCGTGCGCGAGCTCAAGGAGCAGCACCCCGACGTCGCAGCCGTCGGCGTCGGCGCCCCCGGCTTCGTCGACAGCAACCGCTCCACGGTGATCTTCGCGCCCAACATCGACTGGGAGAACGAGCCGCTGCGCGGCCGGATCGAGGAGCTCACCGGCCTGTCCACGGTGGTCGAGAACGACGCCAACTGCGCCGCCTGGGCCGAGTTCCGCTTCGGCGCGGCCGCCGACCACCAGGACATGGTGCTGATCACCGTCGGCACCGGCATCGGCGGCGGCATCGTCCTCGACGGGCGCCTGCACCGCGGCCGCTTCGGCGTGGCCGGCGAGATCGGCCACCTCAACATGGTCCCGGACGGCCTCCAGTGCGGCTGCGGCGGCAAGGGCTGCTGGGAGCAGTACGGCTCCGGGCGCGCGCTGCGCCGCTACGGCCGGGAGAAGGCCGCGGCCGACCCGGTGCGCGGCAAGCGGATGCTGGACCTCAACGACGGCGTCGCCGAGACCATCCGCGGCATCCACATCACCGAGGCGGCCGAGGAGGGCGACCCGCTCGCCCTGGAGTGCTACGCCGAGCTCGCCGACTGGCTGGGCCGCGGCATGGCCGACCTCGCCGCGCTGTTCGACCCGGGCGTGTTCGTCCTCGGCGGCGGCGTCTCCGACTCCGGCCGACTGCTGCTCGACCCGGTCGCCAAGGCCTTCGAGCACTACCTGACCGGCGGGGTGCACCGCCCCCGCGCCGAGGTCGTGCTGGCCTCCATGGGCTCCGCGGCCGGCATCGTCGGCGCGGCGGACCTCGCCCGCACCTGACCTTCCCCAGCACTCCAGACCCGCCGGCGGCGGTGCGACCGGGCCCCGACCAATCCCGGACGCACCGCCGCCGTCGCACTACGGTCTCTCCCAGTGACACCGCACCAGGGGAGGACCATGACCGCCGCACCCGTCGAACCGCCGCCGGGCGGCCCGCGCCGACTGCGCCTGCTCAGCTACAACATCCGCTCGCTGCGCGACGACCGGCGGGCGCTGGCGCGGGTGATCCGGGCCTGCGGGCCCGACCTGGTCTGCGTGCAGGAGTCACCGCGCTACTGGCGCCCCGAGGGCCAGGCCGCCTGGCTGGCCCGCAGCACCGGGACGGTCAGGCTGGCCGGGGGCGGCCGCACCGCCGCCGGCCCGCTGCTGCTCGGCCGGCCCGGCGCGGTGGAGCTGCTGGGCGTGCACGACCGGCTGCTGCCCAAGACCCGCGGCCTGCACGCGCGCGGCTTCGCCACCGCGCTGCTGCGCCTGCCCGGCAGCGCGCCCTTCACCGTCACCAGCTGCCACCTCAGCCTGGACCCGGAGGAGCGGTACGGGCAGTTCGAGCTGCTGCTCGACCAGCTCGCGATCACCGAACACGGCGTCGTGGCAGGGGACTTCAACGAGCACCCGGACGGGCCGGGCTGGCAGCTGCTGGCCTCCCGGATGTGGGACGGGTACCCGACCGCGCCCTGGGGCGGCGAGTTCACGTCCGTCCCGGAGAACCCCTACCAGCGGATCGACGCGGTCTTCGCCACGCCCGGGATCACCGTCCTCGGCTGCGGGGTGCCGCACGGGCTGCCCGGCGTCACCGGGGCGGACCTGCGGGCCGCGACCGACCACCTGCCGGTGCTGGCCGTGCTGGAACTGCCGAAGGGCTAGACGACCGCGCCGTGGTCCGGGTCCTCCGGCTCGTCCTCGTCGCGGTCCTTCATCCGGGCGACCAGGGTGACGAAGCCGCCGAGGAAGGCGGTGACCCCGACCCAGGCGGGCCAGCCGGAGATCTCCCGCCACACCACCGCGTCGATCAGCAGCAGGGCCGGGCCGCCGAGCACCGCCAGCCAGGCGAACTTGGCGGTCACGTCGGCAGCCGGCAGCGGCGGGGGCTCCGGCGGGACGAAGTGGCCCTCGTCGGTCTCCTCGGCCAGCTCGAAGTCGCGCGGACCCGGGCCGGCGGCCGGGAGGACGGGGCGGCCGGAGCGGGAGCGGGGCTGCGGGGCGAGGTCCGAGAGGTCGTCCCCGGCGTCCTGGCCCGGCTTGGGGCCGGCGCCGTCCTTGAAGCCGCCCTTGAGCTCGTTCTGCGCCCGGAGGTTCTCGACCTCGGGCCAGTTGGGGTTGGTGAGGTCGACCGGGTCGTCGAACTGGGCGACCAGGGCGGCGAAGATCGCGTCCTGCTCGGCCTGGCTGCGCTCGGGGGTGCTGCGGCGCGGGCGGGACTCCACGGGCGCGGGGGCGTCCGCCTCGGCACCCTCCCCGGTCGGTACGGTCGGCGCGGCGCCGTCGGCCGCCGTGCCCTCGGCGGCCGGGCCGCCCTGGACGGTGCCGTCCCCGTGGACGGTGGCGTCCTTCGGCACGCCGTCCGTCCGCGCGCCGTCCTCGCGGGGCTTGTCGTCCCCGCCGCCCGCCGTGCTGCTCTCGTGCACTTCCGGCCCTTCAGCCATGGTGATCGTCGGATTCGGCCCTGTCGGCGCCCGCCGCGTGCGCGGGAGCCAGCCGTCGGATGAAGTCCAGGCTCGCCGCGAATATTTCCGCCGCGTCGTGATCCAGCGTCGCGACGTGGAAGCTGCGCTGGCACAGCCGCTCCGTCACGTCGGTCGAGGATATCCGGGCCAGCACCAGTTCCGAGTTGGCCGGCGAGACCACGTGGTCCTGCGGGCTGTGGAGGAGCAGCACCGGCTGGGTCACCTCGGGCAGCCGCAGCTGGACCTCCTGCCACAGCCGGCTCAGCGACCAGGCGGCGTGCAGCGGCGTCCGGTCGTAGCCGAGCTCCTGGGCGCCCGGCTTCTGGATGTCGTTCGCGATCCCCGGGATGCTCGGGACGAGGTGCCGCAGCACCGGGAGCAGTACCCCGGCGGGGTTGTCCGAGCGCACCGACGGGTTGACCAGCACCAGTCCGGACACCGTCGGCCCGTGCAGCGCGGCCAGCCGCAGTGCCAGCGCGCCGCCCATCGACAGCGCGCAGACGAAGACCTGCTCGCACTCCTCGGCGAGGGTCAGCAGCTCGCGCTCGACCGTCGCGTACCAGTCCTCCCACCGGGTGACCTGCATGTCCTGCCAACGCGTGCCGTGCCCCGGCAGCAACGGCAGCGAGACGGTGAACCCGGCGGCCGCCAGTTCCTCGGCCCACGGCCGCAGCGACTGCGGGGACCCGGTGAAGCCGTGGCACAGCAGCACTCCGACCGGTCCGCCCTGGTGGCGGTAGGGTTCGGCACCGGGCAGCAGCGGCATGGCGGGCTCCTTCGCGGGCGGGTGGCGCTGGGGGAGGGGACGCTGGACGGGGAAGCTGCGGAATCCGCATCGTCCCACGCCCCGCGCCGGGACGTACACCCCCTACGGCGGGCCCGGGCACAGCGGGCGGCCGCATGGCATTAGGATCGACCGGTCCGCATAACAGGAGGCCCGGGTTGTTCTACCGACTGATGAAGATGATCGTCGCGCCACTGCTTCGGATCTTCTTCCGGCCGTGGATCGAGGGTGAGGAGAACATCCCCACCGAAGGTGCGGCGATCATCGCGAGCAACCACCTTTCCTTCTCGGACTCGTTCTTCTTCCCCGCGCTGATCAAGCGCCGGGTGACCTTCATCGCGAAGGCCGAGTACTTCAACACCCCCGGCCTCAAGGGCCGGTTGACCGCCGCCTTCTTCAAGGGCGTCGGCCAGCTGCCGGTGGACCGCTCGGGCGTGCGCGGTGCCGGCGAGGCCGCGATCCGCAGCGCCATCGCGGTGCTGGACCGCGGCGAGCTGTTCGGCGTCTACCCCGAGGGCACCCGCTCGCCCGACGGCAAGCTGTACCGCGGCAAGGTCGGCGGCCTGGCGCGGGTGGCGCTGGCCACCGGCGCCCCGGTCATCCCGGTCGCCATGATCGACACCGAGAAGGTGCAGCCGCCCGGCCAGGTCGTCCCCAACTTCGGCATCCGCCCGGGCATCCGGATCGGCCGCCCGCTGGACTTCTCCCGCTACCACGGCATGGAGAACGACCGTTTCATCCTCCGTTCGGTGACGGACGAGGTGATGTACGAGATCATGCGGCTCTCCGGCCAGGAGTACGTGGACATCTACGCGACCGCCGCCAAGCGGCAGATCGCGGACGAGAAGAAGAAGGCCGACGCCGAGCGCCGGGCCGCCGCCAAGGCGGAGAAGGCCGAGGCCGCCGAAGCCGAGAAGGCCGAGGCGGAGAAGGCCGGGCAGCAGGACCAGCAGGAGCAGAAGGGCACCGGGTCGGCCTGACCGACCCGGTCGGGTCCAGGGGAGGGGCCGGGACATGGCGGAAGGCGCGAGAACGGGTGCCGCGGTGGGCGGCGCGGTGGCGGCCGGCGGCATGTCCGTCGAGCTCCCGCTGTGGAAGGCGATCTCGTACTTCCGGGTGCTGGCCCTCTGCTACGCGCTGCTGCGGTACTTCAACTCGTACCTGCACTTCCTGCACCCGGTCGCGGGCTGGATCTACTTCGGCGCGCTCATCCTCTGGACGCTCGCCAGCACCCGGGCCTTCGCCAACCCGCAGCGCTGCACCTGGTACGTCCTCGGCTTCGACCTGTCCCTGGCCGTGACCGGCATCGTGATGAGCGGGATGACCGACGCGCCGGCCCGGATCAGCCACGGCGCGCCCACCCTGCCGACCATCTGGGCCGCCGGCACCGTCCTCGGCTTCGCCGCCAAGGGCGGCTGGCGCCCGGCGGCGGCCGCCGGCGCGGTGATCGGGGTCGCCAACATCCTCGGCCACGGCGGCCCGACCGGCGACAACGTCCACAACATCGTGCTGCTGCTGGTGGCCGGGTGCGCCATCGGGTACGTGATCGAACTGGCCCGCGCCAGCGAGGCCACCCTCACCCGGGCGCTCCAGGTCGAGGCGGCCACCCGGGAGCGCGAACGGCTCTCCCGGGACATCCACGACGGCGTGCTCCAGGTGCTCGCCCTGGTCCAGCGCCGGGGCGCCGAACTGGGCGTCAGCGGCGCCGCCGGCCACGGCGGCAGCGTCGACGGCGGGGACTTCGCCGAGCTGGGCCGCCTCGCCGGCGAGCAGGAGCGCGCGCTGCGGGCCCTGATGACCGGCGGTCCGCTCCCGGCCCAGCGGCTCCCGGAGACGGACCCGGCCGAAGCGCCCGACCCGGCCGGGCCGCACGACCTCACCGCACTGCTGCGCCGCTACGCCGACGAGCGGATCACCCTCTCCGCCCCCGGCACCCCGGTGCTGCTGCCCGGCCCGGCGGCGGGCGAGCTCGCCGCGGCGGTCGGGGCGGCCGTCGACAACGTCCGCAAGCACGCCGGGGATTCGGCCCGGGCCTGGATCCTGGTGGAGGACGAGCCGGAGGCCGTCACGGTCAGCATCCGCGACGACGGCCCGGGCTACGCCCCCGGCCGGCTCGGCGAGGCGGAGCGGGCCGGGCGGCTGGGCGTCTCCCAGTCGATCCGGGGCCGGGTGCTGGACCTCGGCGGCTCGGCCGAGCTGTACTCGGCGCCCGGGGAGGGCGTCGAGGTCGAACTGCGCGTCCCTAGGAAGGCCTCTGCATGACCGACCAGCCGATGACCGATCAGGCGATGACCGATCAGGCGGCGACCGAGCCGTCGACCGAGCCGTCGACCGCCGACCGGCCGGTGCGGGTGATGGTGGTGGACGACCACCCGATGTGGCGGGACGCCGTCTCCCGCGACCTGGCCGAGGCGGGCCTGGACGTGGTGGCCACGGCGGGCGACGGCGAGGAGGCGGTGCGCCGCGCCCGGGCCTGCTCGCCGCAGGTCGTGGTGCTGGACCTCAACCTGCCCGGCCTGCCCGGCGCCGAGGTGTGCCGCCAGGTGGTCGGGCACGACCCGGCGGTGCGGGTGCTGGTGCTGTCGGCCAGCGGCGAGCACCAGGACGTGCTGGAGGCGGTGAAGTCCGGTGCGACCGGGTACCTGGTGAAGTCGGCCGGCCGGGAGGAGCTGCTGGACGCGGTGCGCCGTACGGCCGTCGGCGACGCGGTGTTCACGCCGGGTCTGGCCGGGCTGGTGCTCGGCGAGTTCCGCCGGCTGGCCGCCGAGCCGGCCCCGGCCTCGGCGCCGGCCGTCCCGCAGCTGACCACCCGGGAGACCGAGGTGCTGCGGCTGGTGGCCAAGGGCCTGTCGTACCGGCAGATCGCCGACCGGCTGGTGCTGTCGCACCGGACGGTGCAGAACCACGTGCAGAACACGCTGGGCAAGCTGCAGCTGCACAACCGGGTGGAGCTGGTCCGGTACGCGATCGAGCAGGGGCTGGACGAGGAGCTGTAGCCGGCTCGGTCCCGGGCGTCCACCGCCCGGGACCGGCCCGGCGTCCTCAACCCCGTACGGCCGTGGCCTCGCGCAGCAGGGCGGCGACGATGTCCACGCCGTCCCGGGTGAGCACCGACTCCGGGTGGAACTGCAGGCCCGCGAAGCCGGGGCCGCGCAGCGCGTGGACGTCGCCGGTGACGGCGTCCCGGGCGACCTCGACGCCCTCGGCGGCGAGCCGGGCGGCGTCCCCGTCCGAGCAGCGCGCGGTGAAGGTGTTGTAGAAGCCGACCGTCCGCTTGGTGCCGAACAGGTCGATGCCCTCCTGGGCGCCCTGGTACGGGACGGCCTTGCGGCCCAGCGCGAGCCCGAGTTCGGCGGCGAGCAACTGGTGGCTGAGGCAGACCGCGAGCAGCGGGGCGGTCCGGGCGCCGGAGCGGACGGCGGCCAGGGCGTCCGCGACGACCGGGCGCAGCACCGCCATCTTGGGGTCCTCGGCGAGCGCCGGGTCGCCCGGGCCGGGGCCGAGCACCAGCGGGCCGCGGTGCGCCGCGACCAGTTCGCGCAGGCCCGGCTGGTCGAAGCGGACCACGCTGACCCGGTGGCCGAGCGAGGTCAGCAGGTGGGACAGCATCGAGGTGAAGGTGTCCTCGCCGTCCACGACCAGGGTCGGCAGGGCCTCGGTGACCGGGGACGGCGCCTGCATCCGCAGCCAGAACGGGGCGAGGTCGGCCCGGCGGGAGTCCAGCGCGGCCTGGACCCGGTGGTCGTCGGCGAGCCGGGGCCCGCCGGGGCGGGGCAGCCGGGCGGGGGTGGGCCGGGCGCCGATCGCGGTGAGCACCCCGGCGGCCTTGGCGTGGGTCTCGGCGACCTCGGACTCGGGGACGGAGTGGCGCACCAGGGTGGCGCCGACCCGGACGACCAGCCGTCCGGTGGCCGGGTCGATGTCGGCGGTGCGGATGCAGATCGGCGAGTCCAGCAGCTGCCCGCCGCTCGCGGAGCGCCCGATCAGGGCGAGCGCGCCGGAGTAGTAGCCGCGGCCGCTCGGCTCGTAGCGCCGGATCACCCGGGTGGCGTTCTGCACCGGGCTGCCGGTGACGGTGGCGGCGAACATCGTCTCGCGCAGCACCTCGCGGACGTCCATCGAGGTGCGGCCGCGCAGCTCGTACTCGGTGTGGGCGAGGTGGGACATCTCCTTGAGCCGGGGCCCGAGCACCTGGCCGCCGAGGTCGCCGACCGTGCACATCATCTTCAGTTCCTCGTCGACCACCATGGTGAGCTCCTCCAGCTCCTTGGGGTCGTGGAGGAACTGCAGCAGCGAGTCGAGGTCGGCGCCGCCGGCCGGATAGCGGTAGGTGCCGGAGATCGGGTTCATCACGACGGTGCCGCCGCTCTGCCGGACGTGCACCTCGGGGGAGGCGCCGACCAGGACCCGGTCCCCGGTGTGCACCAGGAAGGTCCAGTACGCGCCGCGCTCCTGCTCCAGCAGTCGGCGGAACAGCGAGAGGGCGAGCGCGGGCGAGAAGTTCTCCAGGGTGGCGTGGAAGTCGCGCCGGATCACGAAGTTGGCGCCCTCGCCGTTGCCGATCTCGTCCTCGATCACCCGGCGGACGATCGCCGCGTACGCCTCGTCGTCCACGTCGAAGGCGCCGTCGGACAGGTTGACCGGCTCCTGCGGCAGGGCGGCGGTGAATCCGGCCAACGGCAGGGCGTACTGCTCGGCCACCGCGAGGGCCTGCAGCGGGGTGCCGTCGTCGTGGGCCTCGAAGCCGCGCTCGCGGATCTGCCGGTACGGGACCAGCGCGAGCAGGTCGTGGACCGGGCCGGCGGACGGGATGCCGGACCGGACCGGCAGGTCGGCGAGGCGCTCGTAGCTGTCGACGGTGCCCAGCAGCACCTCGACGGTGTCCGGGGCGTGCCGGGGGGTGCGGCGGTGCAGCAGGGCGAAGGCGGGCGCGTCGGGGGCGGTGAGGCGGGCGAGCAGCTCGGCAGGGGTGGTCACGAGTACGGCTTCCTTCCGGGGTGGATGGCGAGGCGGTGCTGGTTCCGCTCCCGGAGGGCCGTCGGCTCGGACGCACGACGGCCGCCCCGAGGGGCGGCCGTCGTGTTCGTCTTAGGAACGCGCGATCGGTGGGCCACCCATGGGGGAGGCCCACCACCAGGAGTGGTTGTGGGGCGCGTGCATGGCTCGAGCGTAGCGGATGGGGCCGTGCGGGTGAGGCGGCTCACGTGCAATGTCCGAGACGTGTCTCATCCCTCGGGCAATGGTCACGAATCGCTCGCGCCACCCCGTAGCCTTGCCGTGTGACCGTGACGAATCTCCACCCCTGGCAGTCCCTGCCCGCGGCGCAGCAGCCTGAATGGCCGGACCAAGAGGCTCTGCGCAAGACCCTTGCGGAGCTCGCCTCCTATCCGCCGCTCGTCTTCGCCGGCGAGTGCGACCAGCTGCGCGCCCGGCTCGGAGCCGTGGCGCGTGGGGAAGCGTTCCTGCTGCAGGGCGGCGACTGCGCCGAGGCCTTCGACGGCGTCTCGGCGGAGCACATCCGCAACAAGCTGAAGACCCTGCTCCAGATGGCCGCCGTGCTGACGTACGCCGCCTCGGTGCCGGTCGTGAAGGTCGGCCGGATCGCCGGCCAGTACTCCAAGCCGCGCTCGAAGTCGACCGAGACCCGGGACGGCGTGACCCTGCCGGTCTACCGCGGCGACTCGGTGAACGGCTTCGAGTTCACCCCCGAGTCCCGGATCCCGGACCCGGAGCGGCTCAAGCGGATGTACAACGCGTCCGCCGCGACGCTGAACCTGGTGCGCGCCTTCACCACCGGTGGTTACGCCGACCTGCGCCAGGTGCACGCCTGGAACCAGGACTTCGTGCGCAACTCGCCGGCCGGCCAGCGCTACGAGCAGCTCGCCCGGGAGATCGACAACGCCCTGGCGTTCATGAACGCCTGCGGGGTGGCCCCGGAGGAGTTCAAGACCGTCGAGTTCTTCTCCTCGCACGAGGCGCTGGTCCTCGACTACGAGACCGCGCTGACCCGCGTGGACTCGCGCACCGGCGAGCTGTACGACGTCTCCGGCCACATGGTGTGGATCGGTGAGCGCACCCGGCAGCTGGACCACGCGCACATCGAGTTCGCCTCCAAGATCCGCAACCCGATCGGGGTCAAGCTGGGCCCGACCACCTCGGTGGACGAGGCGCTCGCCCTGATCGAGAAGCTGGACCCGGAGCGCGAGCCCGGCCGCCTGACCTTCATCACCCGGATGGGCGCGGGCAAGATCCGCGAACACCTGCCCACCCTGGTGGAGAAGGTCACCGCCTCCGGCGCCAAGCCGGTGTGGATCTGCGACCCGATGCACGGCAACACCTTCGAGGCCTCCAGCGGTCACAAGACCCGGCGCTTCGACGACGTGCTGGACGAGGTCAAGGGCTTCTTCGAGGTCCACCGCGCGCTCGGCACCCACCCGGGCGGCATCCACGTGGAGCTGACCGGCGACGACGTCACCGAGTGCGTCGGCGGCGGCGACGAGGTGCTGGTCGACGACCTGCACCAGCGGTACGAGACGGCCTGCGACCCGCGGCTCAACCGCAGCCAGTCGCTGGACCTGGCGTTCCTGGTGGCGGAGATGTACCGCGGCCAGTAGGGACAGTAGGGCCTGACCGGCCCAGATGTGACGAAGGCCCCTCCGGATTCGGGATTCCCGAGCCCGGAGGGGCTTTTTCGTACCCGGATCGCCGGGTAAGGTGAGGCTTAGTGAGCTAAGGCAACCCTTAGTCAAGATCCACTCCGTGCCCCCACGGCGCTTCACCCCGGGAGAGACCGCGATGTACGTGTGCATGTGCCATGCGGTCACCGAGGACCAGGTGAAGAAGGCGATCGACGGGGGTGCCAACACCCCGCGCCAGATAGCCAAGGGCTGCAAGGCCGGCACGGACTGCGGCTCCTGCGTGCGCCGGATCCAGGCCCTGCTCGGCGAGCACGGCGCCCGGCCCTGCCCGACCGCCCGGCTGGCCGCGAAGCTCGGCCTCGCCGACCCGGAGGCCCAGGACGCGCCCGCGCCGGCCGTTTCGAAGCCGGGCCCGCCGGCCCCGATGGCCCCGATCGCGCCGGTCGTTCCGCTGCGGGTGGCCTGAGGCCGGGGCTGCCGGGCCTCAGGACTCCGGCTGCTCGATCAGCTGGGCGAGGTAGAGCGCCTCGCCGAGCTTCTCCAGGAGCTCCAGCTGGGTGTCGAGGTAGTCGATGTGGTGTTCCTCGTCGGCCAGGATGGACTCGAAGATGTTCGCCGAGGTGACGTCGTTCTTGGCCCGCATCACCACGATCCCGCGCTTGAGCCGGTCGATCGCCTCGACCTCGACCTGGCGGTCCGCCTCGAACATCTCCTTGACCGTCTGGCCGATCCGGACGTGGAACAGCCGCTGGTAGTTGGGCAGCCCCTCCAGGAACAGGATCCGGTCGGTCAGCGTCTCGGCGTGCTTCATCTCGTCGATCGACTCGTGCCGGGTGTACTTGGCGAGCTTCGTCCAGCCGAAGTTCTCCTGCATCTTGGCGTGCAGGAAGTACTGGTTGATCGCGGTCAGCTCGGCCGTGAGTTGCTCATTGAGGAACTCGATGACCTCCGGGTCGCCCTGCATGGTGCTGCCTCCCTGCGTTACGTCCTGCGGTGAGTCCTGCGCTGCGCATCCTGGCACCGTATCGGGAGGAAATTCCAGTAAGTTCACACTCACTAGGACATGTGTCGGAATATCCGATTTGGGCGGAAGTGGGGAGTGTGCGACCGACCATTGGCCCGTACGGGCGGGGCGTGAACCGGGGCCAAGGGGCGCGCGCCAGGGCCCGTCCGCCGTCTGTCACCATGGAGCCATGGGTCAGTCCGAACAAGAACCGCATCCACCGTCTGACCCGAGCCTCCCGCCGGGCCAGCGCGTGCAGCGCGGCTGGCCCGCCCTGCACTACGGGCCGGTGCCCCGCTTCAAGCCGCTGACCTGGGACCTCCAGGTGTTCGGGGCCACCGCCTCGGCGGAGAAGCACAGCTGGGACTTCGCCGCCTTCAGCGCCCTGCCGCGCACCACCGTGGTCGCCGACCTGCACTGCGTCACCAAGTTCTCGATGCTCGGCAACGAGTGGACCGGCGTGCCCGCGGCCCTCCTGCTCGACCTGGTGCCCCCCGCGCCCGGGGTCACCCATGTGATGGTCTGGGCCGAGTACGGCTACAGCGCCAACCTGCGGCTGGCCGACTTCGCCGACCCGCACACCCTGCTCGCCACCCACCGCAACGGCGAGGCGCTCACCGCTGAACACGGCTTCCCGGTGCGCCTGGTGGTGCCGCGGCTGTACGCCTGGAAGGGTCCCAAGTGGGTGCGCGCGGTGGAGTACATGCGGGCCGACCGGCGCGGCTTCTGGGAGGAGCGCGGCTACCACAACCAGGCCGACCCGTGGCGGGAGCAGCGCTACTCCTACCAGGAGGAGCCCGGCGACGGGCCGCTGCGCTGAGCCGCGAACCCGGTTAGAACAGCGAGAAGTTGACCGTCACCACGGACTTCTGCGGGCGCCGCTCGCCGGCCGCCGGGGACTGGCTGCTCACCTTGCCCATGCCGAGCGTCCAGTCGGTCGACGCCTTCATCGTGAAGCCCGCCGCCTGCAGCGCCCGCTGGGCGTCGTCCCGGCCCATCCCGCTGACGTCCGGGACCGGCACCATGCCCTTGCTGACCACCAGCGAGACCGCGGCGTTCTCCTGCAGCAGCTGCCCGGCGGCCGGGGTGCTGCTGATCACCGATCCCTCCGGCACGGAGTCGTTGTAGGTCTGGGTCACCCCGCCCCTGGTCAGCTGGGCGCCGGCCAGGGCGGCGGCCGCGTCGTCCGCGCTCTTGCCGGTGACGTCCGGCACGGCGATCCGCTTGGGGCCCTTGGAGAGGGTGACCGTCACCGAGTCGCTCTTGCGGGTGCGCGCGCCCACCCCGGGGTCGGTGGAGATCACCTGTCCGGCCGGGACGGACTCGCTGAACACCTCGACGAACCGGCCGTGCATGCCCTCCCCGTCCAGGATCCGCTGCGCCTGCGCCCGGTCCTTGCCGAGCACGCTCGGCACCGAGCCGTACAGCCCCTCGGAGATCCCGTACGTGACGCCGCCGACCGCCAGTACCAGGGCGGTCAGCGCGGCTGCCCAGATCAGCGGCTTGCGCGGGAGGCGGCGCGTCCGGCCCGGCCGGCGGGGCCGGACCGGGGTCGGCTCGTCGTACGGGCGGGGCTCGACCAGCAGCTGGTCCATCAGCTCGGCCGGTACGTCCAGCACGCTGGTGCGCTCCGCGGGCGGGGCGTCGACGGGCCGGGGCAGCGGCTGGATCACCGAGGTCGGCTCGCTGGTCGGGTAGCGCGGGCTGGGCCGGGTGGAGGCGGGCGGCTCGGCGTCCAGCTCCTCGGGGGTGAGCGTGCGGCGGACCCGCTGGAGGGCGGCGAGCAGCTCCACCGCGTCGTACGGGCGGGCGTCGGCGGCCCGGGCACAGGCACCGGCCACTATGGCGTCCAGGGCCGGGGCGACGGCGGGGGCGGTCAGCGAGGGGGCGGGGACGTCCTCGTGCAGGTGCTTGTACATGACCTGGACGGGGTTGTCGCCGGTGTGCGGGCGGCGGCCGGTGAGCATCTCGTACAGCAGGATGCCGGCCGCGTAGACGTCGACCCGCTGGTCGGTCGGGGCGTCCGGGAGGATCTGCTCGGGGGCCAGGTAGGAGACCGTGCCCATGACCGTGCCGCCGGTGGCGGTGCTGGTCGAGGTGGGCGCGCCGTCGGCGCTGCCGAGCACCCGGACCAGGCCGAAGTCGGCGACCTTGACCAGGCCGCTCTCGGTGATCAGCACGTTCTCCGGCTTGACGTCCCGGTGCACCAGCCCGGCCCGGTGGGCGGCGCCGAGGGCGGCGAGCACCGGCTCCAGCACGTCCAGCGCGGCCCGGACGGACAGCGCGCCGCGGTCGCGCAGCAGGTCGCGCAGGGTGCGGCCGGGCACGTACTCCATGGCGAGGAAAACGTTTCCGCCGTCCGCGCCCTGGTCGAAGACGTTGACCACGTTGGGGTGGGAGAGCTTGGCGACCGCCTTGGCCTCGCGGATGAAGCGGGCGGTGAAGCCCTCGTCCCCGGCCAGCTGGGGGTGCATCACCTTGAGGGCGACCACCCGGTCCAGCCGGGTGTCGGTGCCCCGGTAGACGGTGGACATCCCGCCGGTCGCGATGCGCCGCTCGACCCGGTACCGGTTGTCGAGCACGGTACCGATCAGGGGGTCGTGCAATGCCATGTCCACCCGGGGGAGTCTAGTGGGGCGGGCGGAGGCCGGTCCCGGCGGACACCGCCTCCGGGACCGGCTTGTGACATGCGGGACGGGCCCGCGGCGGTTCAGAACGCCGGCCGCTCCCGGGTGTCCAGGTCGGCCCGGCCGGCCATCGCCGAGGAGGCCTCGGCGTGGAAGCGGCGCGGGATGCGGCCGGCCCGGTGGGCGAGCCGGCCCGCCTCGGCGGCGTGCCGCATCGCCTCGGCCATCAGCACCGGGTCCTGAGCCCGGGTCACCGCGGAGGCGAGCATCACCGCGGCGCAGCCCAGCTCCATCGCCAGCGCGACGTCGGAGGCGGTGCCGGCGCCGGCGTCCAGGATCACCGGGACGCCGGCGCCCTCCACGATCAGCTGGAAGTTGTGCGGGTTGCGGATGCCCAGCCCGGAGCCGATCGGCGAGCCCAGCGGCATGATCGCCGCGCAGCCGACGTCCTCCAGCTTGCGGGCCAGCACCGGGTCGTCGTTGGTGTACGGGAGCACCGTGAAGCCGTCGTCGACCAGCGTCTCGGCGGCGTCCAGCAGCTCGATCGGGTCCGGCAGCAGGGTGCGCTCGTCGGCGATCACCTCCAGCTTCACCCAGTCGGTGCCGAGCGCCTCGCGGGCCAGCCGGGCGGTCAGCACGGCCTCGCCGGCGGTGAAGCAGCCGGCCGTGTTGGGCAGCACCCGGATGCCGTTGCGGGTCAGCACGTCCAGGACGGAGCCCTGGGTGCCCGCGTCGACCCGGCGCATGGCCACGGTGGTCAGCTCGGTGCCGGAGGCGAGCAGGGCGCGCTCCAGGACCTCCAGGCTCGGCGCACCGCCGGTGCCCATGATGAGCCGGGAGGAGAAGGTCGTCCCGGCGATGGTCAGCAGGTCGTCGGCCATGGTTCAGCCTCCCTGGACGGCGGTCAGGATCTCGATCCGGTCGCCGCTGTCCAGCGTCGTCCCGGGCCACGAACTGCGCGGCACCACGGCCTCGTTGAGGGCGGCGGCGACACCGGTGTTGGCGGCGCTGACGGTGGCCACCAGTTCGGCGAGGGTGGTGGTGGCGGGCACCCGGCGGGGCTCGCCGTTGACGGTCAGGTCGATCTCGGTCAGGGCGATCTCGGTCATGCGGAGGCCTTCGCGACGGGGGATGCGGGGGAGAACCGGGTGGGCGCGAACGGCCTTGCCGGCTGGGGGACTTCGCCGGTCGCCAGGTAGTCGGCGAGCAGGTCGGCGGTCACCGGGGTGAGCAGGACGCCGTTGCGGTAGTGGCCGGTGGCGGCGACCAGTCCGGGCAGGTCGGTCGGGCCCAGCAGCGGGGCGTTGTCCGGCGAGCCGGGGCGCAGCCCGGCGGAGGTCTCGACGAGCGGGAGTTCGGTGATCCCCGGGACCAACTCGTGGGCGTCACGCAGGAGTTCGTACACCCCGCCGGCGGTGACGGTGGTGTCGTAGCCCTGCTCCTCGGTGGTCGCGCCGATCACCAGCTCGCCGTTCTCCCGCGGCACCAGGTACAGGTGCCGGCCGCGCACCACCGCGCGGACGTTGCGGGACAGGAACGGCCGGTAGGCCTCCGGGATCCGCAGCCGGACGATCTGCCCCTTCACCGGGCGCACCGCGGGCAGCACCCCCTCGGGCAGGCCGGGCAGCCGGTGGCTGTGCGGGCCGGCGGCGAGGACCACCTGCTCGGCGGCCACGGACTCCCCGTCGTCCAGCCGGGCGCCGACCGCGCGGCCGCCGTCGACCAGCAGCTCGACGGCCTCGGCCCGGTGCAGCCGGACGCCGGCCCGCTCGCAGGCGGCGACCAGGGCGGTGAGCAGCCGGCGCGGATCGACCTGGTGGTCGTCCGCGGCGTGCAGGCCGCCGCGCACCCCGGGGGCGAGCATCGGCTCCAGCCGGCGGGCCTCCCGGCCGGTCAGCCAGCTGGAGTCCAGGCCCAGCCGCTGGTGGAAGGCGTACAGTTCGCGCAGTTCCGCGCGGTCGTCGGAGTCCAGCGCGACGGCGATGGTGCCGCACCGGCGGTAGCCGGTGTCCAGGCCGCCGCTGGCCTCGGTGAGCTCGGCGGCGAAGCCCTCGTACCGCCGGTTGGAGGCCATCCCCAGGTGCAGCAGCGGCTCCTCGCCGTACTGCAGCTCGGTGACCGGGGCGAGCATCCCGGCGGCGACGCCGGCCGCCCCCCGGCCGTGGCCGGGGTCGACCACGATCACGTTCCGCAGCCCGCGCTGCGCGGCGCGCCAGGCGACGGCGAGGCCGATGACGCCCCCGCCGATCACCAGCACGTCGGCGCGGCTGCCCGATGGCATGCGTGACAAAGCTGCTCTTCTCCCTTCGCCGGTATGACCCGGATCAGGTTCGGACGGTCGCAGGCCGTGTCAGCCCGCCTCTCAGCCCGGTCCGCCGGGCTCCCGTGTGGTGCCACCACCTTAGACCGACCGGCACATGGTGGGCGGCGTCACGCCGCCCGGGCTGTCGCCTGGACTGCGTTGTCGTCGGTCGTCGCAGCTCCGCTGCTACTCCCTCCTCCGCCTTGCCAGACTCGGCCCGGACGCCGCTCCTTCCTCCACCCACCATGTGCCGGTCGGTCTTAACGCCGGGGGTCAGCCTGGCCGAAGGGCCGTGTGAGGGGTGAGACGGGCGCGGGGGCACCGGCGGCGCTGGGTACAGTGACGGGCGTGGCAGAGCTGAGCGGAACGGACCGGGTGGTCGTCGTCGTCGGAGCCGGGCTGGCCGGGGCGCAGTGCGCCCTGAGGCTGCGGCAGGGCGGCTGGCGGGGGCGGATCGTCCTGGTCGGCGAGGAGCGGCACGCGCCGTACGACCGGCCGCCGCTCTCCAAGGACGTGCTGCTCGGCAAGGCCGACGCCACCACCCTGGACATCGACTACGGGCAGCTCGGCATCGAGCTGCTCACCGGCCGCCGCGCCACCGGCCTGACCCCGGGCGTGCTGCACACCGACGGCGGCGACCTGCCGTACGACTCCCTGGTGATCGCCACCGGCGCCACCCCGCGCGCCCTGCCCGGGGCCGAGCGCGCGCACCTGCTGCACACCCTGGACGACGCCCTGGCGCTGCGCGCCCTGCTGCGCCCCGGGCTGCGGCTGGTGCTGGTCGGCGCGGGCTGGATCGGGGCCGAGGTGTCCACCGCCGCGCGCCAGGCCGGCTGCGCGGTGACCGTGGTCGAGGCCGGTCCGGCGCCGGTGCCGGGCGCGCTGCCGACCGAGGTCGGCTCGGCGATGGCCGCCTGGTACGCCGAGGCCGGGGTCGAGCTGCGCTGCGGGGTCGGCGTGGCCGCCGTCGAGCCGGGGGCGGTGCTGCTGGCCGACGGCTCCCACCTGCCGGCCGACGAGGTGGTGGTCGGCATCGGAGCCGGGCCCGCGACCGGCTGGCTGGCCGGTTCGGGCGTCGAGCTGGACGCCGCCGGCGCGGTCGTGGTGGACGGGCGGCTGCGCACCGGTCTGCCCGGGGTGTTCGCGGCCGGGGACTGCGTCAGCTACCCGTCGGCCCGCTCCGGCGCCCGGCTGGCCGTGCAGCACTGGGACCACGCGCTGCAGTCCGGCGGGGCGGCGGCCGACGCCGTGCTCGGGGCGGACGCGCCGTACGACCCGGTGCCGTACTTCTGGTCCGAGCAGTTCGGGCGGATGGTCCAGTACGCCGGTCGGCACGCCGAGGGCGACGAACTGCTGTGGCGCGGCAGCCCGCGGGACGCCGCCTGGTCGGTGCTCTGGCTGCGCGACGGGGCGCCGAGCGCCCTGCTGACCGTGGACCGGCCGCGCGACCTCACCCAGGGCCGGAAGCTGATCGAACGCGGTGCGGTGCTCGACCGGGCGCTCGCCGCGGACCCCTCGGTGCCGCTCAAGGGAGCCGTCGCGGGGTAGTGCCTGGTGCGCGGCGGGCCGCGGAGGTGGCAGTCTGGTGACGTGAGTGAGATCGAAAGCAAGATTGAAGCCCTGGTCACCGACTGGATGTACCTGCCCGACATCTCGGAGCAGTGGGGGGTCCGGGTCACCGAAGTGCGTGACCTGGTCAAGAGCGGCGGCCTGGTCGCCGTCCGGCGCGGCCCGAACAAGTCGCTGCAGGTCCCGGCGGCGTTCATCGACGGTCCGGGCCTGGTCAAGCACCTGTCCGGCACCCTGACCGTCCTGCGGGACTGCGGGTACAACGACGCGGAGATCCTGGAGTGGCTCTTCACCGAGGACCCGTCGCTGCCCGGCAGCCCGATCCAGGCGCTCCGGGAGAACCGTGGTACCGAGGTCAAGCGCCGCGCCCAGGCGATGCTGATCTGATGGCGGCGGACACGCTGCGTGCCCGGCTGGCCGACGCCCGGCTCTACCTGTGCACCGACGCCCGGCGCGAGCAGGGCGACCTGGCCGAGTTCCTGGACGCGGCCCTGGCCGGCGGGGTGGACATCGTCCAGCTCCGCGACAAGGGCCTGGAGGCCAAGCAGGAGCTGGCGGCCCTGGAGGTCTTCGCCGACGCCTGCCGCCGGCACGGCAAGCTGCTGGCCGTCAACGACCGCGCCGACGTCGCCCACGCGGCCCGGCCGGACGTGCTGCACCTCGGCCAGGACGACCTGCCGGTGCCGGCCGCCCGGGCGATCCTCGGCGAGGACGTGCTGATCGGACGCTCCTGCCACGCCGAGTCCGAGGTGGACGCGGCGGTCGCCGAGCCCGGCGTGGACTACTTCTGCACCGGCCCGGTCTGGCCGACCCCGACCAAGCCGGGCCGCCACGCGCCGGGCCTCGAACTGGTCTCGTACGCGGCGAAGCAGGCCACCGACCGGCCGTGGTTCGCGATCGGCGGGATCGACCTCGGCAACCTGGACGAGGTGCTGGCCGCCGGCGCCCGCCGGATCGTCGTGGTCCGGGCCATCACCGCGGCGGACGATCCGCGGGCCGCCGCCGCCGAGCTCGCCCGCCGGGTGCGCGCTTAGGCTTCGAGGGCCGTCGCCGTCGCTCAGTACTTGCGGACGGTGGCGGCCTCGGCCAGCGCCAGCAGCACCGTACGGGCCCGCTCGTCGGCGAGCGGCGCGGCGGCCAGCGCCGCCAGCGACTCACGCATCAGCTCCTCGATCCGGGCCTCCACCAGCTCGGGCGCCCCGCTGCGGGCGACCAGTTCGCGCAGCCCGGCGACCTCCTCGGCGGCCAGGTCCGGCGCGCCGAGCCGGGCGTCCAGGTGCCGTGCGTCCGCCTGCGGCAGGGCGCGCATCGCGTGCGCGACCAGCAGGGTGCGCTTGCCCTCGCGCAGGTCGTCCCCGGCGGGCTTGCCGGTGACGGCCGGGTCGCCGAACACACCGAGCAGGTCGTCCCGCAGCTGGAAGGCCTCGCCCAGCGGCAGCCCGAAGGCGCCGAGCGCCTCGACCAGCTCCGGCCCGGCCCCGGCCAGCAGGGCGCCGACCTGGAGCGGCCGCTCGATCGTGTACTTCGCCGACTTGTAGTGCAGGACGGTCTGCGCCCGCTCCAGCGCGCCCTCGTCGGCGGAGTCGCCGGCCACCGGCTCCAGCACGTCCAGGTACTGGCCGAGCATGACCTCGGTGCGCATCAGGTCGAACCTCGGCTTGGCGGCCAGCACCGCGGCCGGGTCCAGGCCGGAGCGCAGGAACAGCTCGTCGCACCAGATCAGCAGCAGGTCGCCGAGCAGCACCGCGGCCGAGGCGCCGTACTGCTCGCGGTCGCCGCGCCAGCCGCTGTCCCGGTGCAGCGCCTCGAAGCGGCGGTGGACCGAGGGCAGGCCGCGGCGGGTGTCGCTGCGGTCCATCAGGTCGTCGTGCACCAGGGCGCTGGCCTGCAGCAGCTCCAGCGCGGCCGCCGCGTTGGCGATCCCCTCGCCGTCGGCGGGGCCGCCCGCGGCGCGCCAGCCCCAGTAGCAGAAGGCCGGGCGCAGCCGCTTGCCGCCGTCCAGCAGGAAGTCGCGCAGGGCGTCGGCGGCGGGCACCAGCTGCGGGGAGATCTTGCCGAGCAGGGCCGACTGGCCGTCCATGAACGCGGCGAGGGCCGCGTTGACGCGGGTGCGGACGTCCTCCACGTCCATCGGGTTGGCCGGCCGGTTGCTGGACGAGGTCACGATGAAGCTCCGCTGGTTCGCTGGGGTGCAGCAAGCGTAGCGGGGCGGCCGGGAACGGACGTGCGAGCGGGGTCGGCCGGGGCGCGCGGGGCGGCGGGGTGGAAGCGGAGGCACGTCCACTAGTTGTCCCGAATCGTGGAATCGAGTTGTCCGGCCCCTTCGGGGGCCCGATAACCTGCCAGCATGGCACTCGGCATCGCTTCCACGAGACCGGACCGCGCACTCACGGTCCGCGAGCTCCTGGCGGCCGGAAAGCGCTCGTTCTCCTTCGAGTTCATGCCGCCGCGCACCGAGGTCGGCGAGCAGAAGCTCTGGGACGCCATCCGCCGGCTCGAACCGCTGGACCCGAACTTCGTCTGCATGACGTACGGCGCCGGCGGCTCCTCGCGCGAGCGCACCGTCAACATGGTCGGCCGGATCGCCACCGAGACCACGCTCACCCCGGTCGCCCACCTGACCGCGGTGGACCACTCGATCGCCGAACTGCGCAACATCATCGGCCAGTACGCCGACCAGGGGGTGCGCAACATCCTCGCGGTCCGCGGCGACCCGCCCGGCGACCCGATGGGCGAGTGGGTCCGTCACCCGGACGGCGTCACCTACGCGTACGAGCTGGTCGAGCTGATCCGGGGCATCGGCGACTTCTGCGTCGGCGTCGCGGCCTCGCCGAACAGGCACCCGCGCTCGGTCGACTGGGACGAGGACATCCGGCACTTCATCGCCAAGGTCCGCTCCGGCGCCGACTACGCGATCACCCAGATGTTCTTCGAGGTGGACGACTACCTGCGGTTCCGCGACCGGGTCACCGCCGCGGGCTGCGAGACGCCGATCATCCCGGAGATCATGCCGGTGACCAACGCCAAGCAGCTGGAGCGCTTCCCGCAGCTCAGCGGCTCGGCCTTCCCGGCGGACCTGGAGGCCCGGCTGCGGGCCGTCATCGACGACCCGGCGGCGCTGCGCGCGATCGGCATCGAGCACGCCACCGCGATGGCCGAGCGGCTGCTCGCCGAGGGCGCGCCCGGCCTGCACTTCATCACGCTCAACCACTCGACGGCGACGCTGGAGATCTACCAGAACCTGGGGCTGCACCAGCGCTGAATCACCGCTGTTCACGGGCCCGTCACCGTCCTCCGGTGGCGGGCCCGGTCGTGTGCGGCCGGTGCCGCCGACGGCGGGAACGCGATGCGGTACCCCGGCCGTTGAACCGGTACAGTCGCCGCACACGCGCGGCTAGCGCGGGCACGCGACTGGAGGTAGCGCGCGGATGGGCATCGGATACCTGCTGCTGTACGTCGCGTTGGCGGTGGTGGCGCTCTGGCTGGTCGCCGAGGTGCTGCTGCAGAACCGGGCGCCGGTGCACTGGCGGGTCCTCGCCCTGGTCGGCTTCCTCGGCGTGGCCGTCGGGATGGGCCTCGACTCGGTCCTGGTGATCGGCGCCGGAGCGGGCCTGTTCGCGGTCGGCCAGGCCTTCGTCACCCTCTCGGTCAAGAAGGGCTACCAGGCCGGCTGGTCCCTGCGGAAGGCCGACGGCAGCCTGCCCGGCCCGCTCGCCAAGGTGCCCCTGCTCGGCGCCCTGACCGGCGGCGCGGCGGTCGCGGCCGTGGCGGCGGCGGAGGAGAAGCGGGTCGGCGAGGTCAGCGCGGTCGAGGAGACCCCGGACACCGCCCCGGTGCCGGCGCCGGTCGCCGAGGACGTCCCGGAGGTCGAGCAGACCGCCGCCTTCGAGATGCAGGAGCTGGCCCAGGACGGCGTCTACGCCTCCTCCTACTACGAGCAGCCGCAGGCCCAGCAGCAGCCGCAGGACCCGTACGCCCCGGCCTACCAGGCCGGCTACGACCAGCAGCAGCAGTGGCAGACCCAGCAGCAGCCCGCCTACGCCTACGACCAGCAGTCCTACGGCGGCTACCCGCAACAGCAGCAGGACCCGTACGGCGGCTACCAGCAGCCCCAGGACCCGTACGCGGGCTACCCGCAGCAGCACCAGCAGGCCTGGGACCCGAACGCCCAGCAGCCCCAGCCGCACGAGCAGCAGCAGTGGCAGCCCCAGCCGGACCAGCACGGCCAGGGCGCCCCGCAGCAGCCGGGCTACGACCAGAACTACGGGTACCAGCAGCAGAACACCTGGCACCAGGGCTGACGGGGCGGCCCCGGCGTCAGGCCGGGCCGATCAGTCCGGCGGTGATACAGGCGGACATGCCGACGCGGGAGAGGCCGCCGCCCGGGTGGGCGCTGCCGCCGATCAGGTAGAGCCCGGGGACCGGGGACTCGTTGGCGGCCTTCAGCCACCGGCCCGCGGTCCCGGCCAGGACGGGGAGGGCGACCGCGCCGCCTGGGGCGCCGGTCTCCCGGCGGGTGTCCTCCGGGGTGCGCACGACCCGCCACAGCACCCGCTCGCGCAGGCCCAGGCCAGCGGCGTCGACGTGGGCGAGCAGTTGGTCGGCGTAGTGGTCGGCGGCGCCGGGGGCGGTCCAGTCGAACCCGCCCTGGGCCGGGACGGTCGCGGTCAGCACCACGCTCTCGTGGGCGTCGTCGGGGCGCAGCGCCGGGTCGTCCGGGCGGAGCACCTGGACGGTGGGGCGCGGGCAGGGCGGCGCCGAGAGGGTCAGGGCGTCCTCCTCGGCGGCCGGGTCCGCCGCGTGCACCACCGTCCGGTGCGCGGTGCCCTCGGGGCGGGGCCCGCGCAGGGCCAGCAGCACGCTGAAGCGGCCGGGCGCCTCCTGGTCCTCGGTTGCCCGGCCCGGCCGGTCCGGCCACTCGACGATGCCGTGGCGGTGCAGGGCGTCGGCGTCCATCGCGGAGACCACCAGGTCGGCGTCGATCCGGCCGTCCGCCGTCTCCACCCCGCACGCCCGGCCGTCCGCCACCACCACCCGGATGACCGGGGTGTCGAAGCGGAACTCGACCTTGCGCAGCTCGCAGCGCCGGAACACGGCCTCGGCCAGGGCCCGCAGGCCGCCCCGGACGTACCAGACGCCGAAGGACTGCTCCATGTACGGCAGCACGGTGGCCCCGGCCGGGGCCAGGCCGGGGACGAAGCCGTACCGGACCGCGGCCTCGGACAGCAGGGCGGTCAGCCCGGGGTGGCCGCCGAGCTCGCGCGCCGCGACGTCCCGGAGAGTCCACGGCCGGGGGCGGCGCAGCCGGGCCAGGCCGGTGGGCGCCGGGGCGGGGTACGGGTCGGTGCCCAGGAAGGTGCGGTCGGCCGGGAGCGGCTCCTCCAGCAGCGGGCGGCGGGTGGCCTCCCAGACCGTCCGGCCGTGGTTCATCACCGCGCTCCAGCGGGCGCCGGAGCCCGCGCCGAAGGCGGCGTCCAGGGCCTGGCTGACGCCGCCCCGGGAGGCGTTGGGCAGGGTGACGGCGGTGCCGTCGGGGAACAGGTGCCGGCTCTCCGGGTCCACCGGCGCCAGCTCGACCAGCTGCTCCAGCGGCTCCTTGCCGGTCTTCAGCGCGAGGTCGCGGTAGACGGCCGGCAGCGGGAGCAGGCCGGGCCCGGTGTCGAAGGCGAAGCCGTCCCGCTCGTACCGGCCGACCATGCCGCCGTAGCTGCCGCCCGCCTCGCAGACCGTCACCCGGTGACCGATGGTCGCCAGCCGGGAGGCCGCCGCGAGCCCGCTCATTCCTGCGCCGATGATGACGATCCGTGCCATGCCCCGATCCTAGGGCTGAGCTGCGAAGGCCCCTCCGGCGGCCTTGGCGGCCCGGCGCTCGCGGCGGCGGGCCAGGAACGCCCGGATCCGCTTGATCACCAGCCGGACCAGCAGCAGGCCGGCCAGCAGCAGTGCCGCGCCGATCGAGGCGGCCAGCCACGGGTGGAAGATCGCCAGGGTGACCAGGCCGGCCACCGAGAGGTCCTCCGCCAGGCTGACCACGATGTTGCTGGCCGGTTCGGGCGAGGTGTTCACGGCCATCCGCAGCGAGGCCTTCACCAGGTGGGTGACCAGCGCCGTGGTGCCGCCCATCGCCCCGGCCGCGACCTCGCTGAGCGAGCCCGGGTCGGCGCTCGCGATCAGCACGCCGACGACGGCGCCGGCGATCGGCCGGATCACGGTGTGCACGACGTCCCAGACGGTGTCCACGTACGGGATCTTGTCGGCCACCGCCTCCAGCAGGAACAGCACGGCCGCCGCGATCAGCACGTCGGTGCGCTCCAGCGCGTGCGGCACCGACTCCGCGCCGGCGAACCGGCCCAGCAGACCCAGCAGCAGCACCACCGCGTACGCGTTGATGCCGCTGGCCAGACCGCTGGTGAAGATCAGCGGCAGGACCGTCATCGCGTCCCCCTCCTCGTTCTCCCGGGCCCGTGCGAGCCCGTCCGGGCCGCCCCGGCCCCGCCGTACCGTACCCGGAGCCGGGACGCGCCGGGGCGCCGCCGCGGTTCCGGTCCGGGGCGCCGCGGCCGACTGAGTACGGGTACTCAGATCGACGGTTGAGTACGTCAGCGGATGTCCTGCGACCTGCTGGGACGGGAGAGTAGTGGCACCCGGGAGGGCGGCGCGTCGGGCGCCGGCCGCCCGGGTGGCGGATCCTTCCGTCCCCCTGGCCGGGAGGGCCCGGGGGGTGGTGGTTCGGGATCCGCGTCGGGCGCCGGTCACGGGCCCCGCACCGCCGGCACGGGGCGGCGGAGCGGGCCGGGGGGAGACCGGTGACCGAACGGGGGAAACGGGGGGGGGAAAACGGGGGAGATCGCACCGCTGCCCGGTGGGGGGTGGGCGGAGCGACGGCGGACGGCGGCGGGCGCGGACCGGGGGGACCGCGACCGCCGCCGGTGCGTGCGTTCGGTGCGTTCCCCGGGGCCGGTTGTCAGTGGTGCCGTTCACGATGGAGGGGCACGGACCACCCGGTCCGCGCGCTGCCTCGGAACGGGGGAGACCATGACCATCAGCCATCCGGAGCCCGTCACCACCCGCCTCCACTCCGCCGCCCTGCCGTACGTCCCGGACGCTTCCTCAGGCCGGCCCGCCGGGCGGGACGTCCACCCCGTGCTGCGCCGGATCGCCGCGCCGCCGGCCGCCCTCGACCTGCTCGCCGACGCCCACCGCACGCTGGCCCGCGCCCGCGGGCTGGAGGACCCGCTGGAGCGCTACGCCACCGCCCACCTGGCCGCGCTGCGCACGGTGGCGGCCGTGCTGGCCGTCCGCGGGCGGCCGGAGAAGAACCCGCGCCGGCGCAAGGCCATCCGCAGCGCCTGGGAGGTGCTCCCCGAGGTGGCCCCGGAACTGGCCGAATGGGCGCTCTACTACGGTGCCGGCGCCCGCCGCCGGGCCGCCGCCGAGGCCGGGATCCGGGGCGCCGCCTCGGCCCGCGACGCCGACGACCTGATCCGCAACTCCGCCCTGTTCCTGCGCCTGGTCGAGCGCCTGCTCGGCCTGCGCCCGACCCCGCCCGCACCCCGGCTGCCGGGCATGGGGGAGGTCGCCACCCGGCAGGCTTAGGTCCTCTCTTTTGGATCTTGTCGGATCAGGCCGCGGCGTTGGGGTGCGTGCATCGCAAGGCGGAGGAGGGAGTCCATGCGGAGCATCGGCGACCGACGACAACGCGGCGAGGCGCGTGCCCCGGCGTCGCGGACCCGGCAAAGATCCGAAAGAGAGGGCCTTAAGGTGGAGGCATCCTGATCGATCTGCACGTGCCGAGGAGCCCGACCTTGTACCCGACGCGTCCCCGCAGTGCCCTGCGTACCGCCGTGGTCTGGGAGGTGGTGCGGGCTGCCCTGGACAAGCGGGCGGCCGAGCTGGACCAGCCGGTGCTCGACGTGGTCGACACCGGCGGCGGCACCGGCAACTTCGCCGTGCCGGTGGCCAAGCTCGGCCACCGGGTGACCGTGGTCGACCCGAGCCCGGACGCGTTGTTCGCGCTGGAGCGCCGGGCCGCCGAGGCCGGTGTGACGGACCTGGTCCGGGCCGTCCAGGGCGACACCCAGACGCTGCCCGAGCTGGTCGCGCCCGGCACCGTGGACGCGGTGCTCTGCCACGGCGTGCTGGAGGTCGTGGACGACCCGGCCGAGTCGCTCGGCAGCCTGGCCGCCACCCTGCGCAAGGGCGGCCTGGTCAGCCTGCTGGCCGCCAACCGCAACGGCGCCGTGCTGGCCCGCGCGCTGGCCGGCCACTTCACCGAGGCCCGTACGGCGCTCTCCGCCGAGGACGGCCGCTGGGGCGAGCAGGACCCGATGCCGCGCCGCTTCACCGGCGAGGAGCTGGGCCGATTGGCCGAGGGCGCGGGCCTGCGGGTGGAGTCGGTGCACGGCGTCCGGGTCTTCGCCGACCTGGTCCCCGGGGTGCTGGTGGACACCGAGCCGGGTGCGATGGAGGCGCTGCTGAAGCTGGAGGAGGCCGCCGCCGCGCAGCCCGCCTTCCACGCCGTGGCCACCCAGCTGCACCTGCTGGCCACCCTGGCCTGACCCCGTCCGGAGCCCCCGTGCCGGCCGCCCGCCGCCGTACGGTTCGCGCACCGTCCGGCGGCGGTTCGCTTCCCGGACGGCCCCCGGACGCCCGCCCCTCGCCCGGGTGCGCTCCGGAAGCTCCCCAGGTCCGGGCCGATTCCATCGGATCGGGCACTTGTCCGAGCCGTCCGGCGTTGCTCCAGGTGCGGCCCCGCCCGGTCGAAGTGGCCCGTCCCACGCGGCGCAGACCACCCCGTAACGGGCCCACGGACCGTATGATCTGGGTAAAGCCGGTAAGCATGACAGCCGGATGCGTGGGGCATATGGACGACACGGGCCGGGTCCCCCGCACGGGCGTCCGACCGTGTGCCCAAGGCTGATTGGACTGGCCTCCCCGACCGGGGAGGCGGACCGGTCGCACCCGCGACCGACGAGTAGGAGGACTCCGTGCCGCTCTCGGAGCACGAGCAGCGACTGCTCGACCAGATGGAGCGAGCGCTGTATGCCGAAGATCCCAAATTCGCGTCAGCGCTTGAGGGAACCGGGCTGCGCACCTTTACCCGTCGCCGGGTCTACCTGGCCGTCGCCGGCTTCGTGGTGGGGATCGGCCTGCTGATGGGCGGCATGGTCGTTCCGGACCAGATCTGGGTCAGCGTCGTCGGTTTCCTGGTGATGCTCGGGTGCGCGGTGTTCGCGGTGACCGGCTGGCGCCGGGCGCCCGCGAGCCAGGGCTCCGGCCCCCGGCAGGCCGCGGCCCCGCGCCGCAAGGCCGGGATGATGGACCGGGTGGAGCAGCGCTGGCAGCGCCGCCGGGACGAGCAGACTGGCGGCTTCTAGCCGCGGGGTCCGTCGAGGACGAACACGAGCCGGGGCGGGGCGGGGCACCGCAGGCCCCCCCCGCGCACGGGGTTCCGGAAGCCGCCCGGGGGGGCCCCCTGGGCCCGGGGGGGCCCCCCCGCCCCCGGGCCCGGACCCCCCCCCGCCCCCCCCCGCCGCGCCCCCGCCCCCCCCCCCCCGGAGAACGTGAGGAGATAGTAAACCCCCCGCGCCCGCCCACGCAGACCCCCCC
>NZ_JBHVUS010000034.1:0-96003 GCF_042884005.1 Kitasatospora sp. NPDC058162 | reverse complement strand
GTGTGGCACGCCGCGGGCCGGTCCGGCGGATCCGCCGGACCGGCCCGCGGCCGCCCCCGTCGACCGCGTCAGGCCGCGGCGACCAGCACCCCGGCCGGCTCCAGGGCCAGCTTGAGCACCTCCCGCACATCGGCCACCGGGTGGACGGTGAGCCGCTCCAGCACCTCGGCCGGGACGTCGTCCAGGTCGGCCTCGTTGCGCTTGGGGATGATCACCGTGGTGACGCCGGCCCGGTCGGCGGCGAGCAGCTTCTGCTTCACCCCGCCGATCGGCAGCACCCGCCCGGTCAGCGACACCTCGCCCGTCATCGCCACGTCGGTGCGCACCTTGCGACCGGAGAGCAGCGAGGCCAGCGCCGTGGTCATGGTGATGCCGGCGCTCGGCCCGTCCTTGGGGACGGCCCCGGCCGGGACGTGCAGGTGCACGCCGCGGTCGCGCAGCGAGGTGACCGGCAGCTCCAGCTCGGCGCCGCGCGAGCGGAGGAAGGAGAGCGCGATGTGCGCGGACTCCTTCATCACGTCGCCCAGCTGCCCGGTCAGGGTGAGTCCGGTGCCGCCGGTCTCGGCGTCGGCCAGCGAGGCCTCGATGTAGAGGACGTCGCCGCCGGCGCCGGTGACGGCGAGGCCGGTGGCCACACCGGGGACGGCGGTGCGCCGCTCGGCGGGCGCCTGGGCGGCCTCCGGCACGTGGTGCGGGCGGCCGATCAGGGCGCGCAGGTCCGCCGCGCCGATCGCGGCGGGCAGTTCCCGCTCGCCGAGCTCGGCCTGGGCGGCGATCTTGCGCAGCACCCGGGCGATCGAGCGCTCCAGGGTGCGCACGCCCGCCTCCCGGGTGTACTCCCCGGCCAGCCGGCGCAGCGCCTCCTCGTCGACGCTGACCTGCCCGTCGCCCAGGCCGGCCTTCTCCAGCTGGCGCGGGAGCAGGTGGTCGCGGGCGATGACGACCTTCTCGTCCTCGGTGTAGCCGTCCAGGCGGACCAGCTCCATCCGGTCGAGCAGCGGCTCGGGGATGGCCTCCAGCACGTTGGCGGTGGCGAGGAAGACGACGTCGGAGAGGTCGAGCTCGACCTCCAGGTAGTGGTCCCGGAAGGTGTGGTTCTGGGCCGGGTCCAGCACCTCCAGCAGGGCGGCGGCCGGGTCGCCCCGGTAGTCGGAGCCGACCTTGTCGATCTCGTCGAGCAGGACGACCGGGTTCATCGAACCGGCCTCCTTGATCGCCCGCACCAGGCGGCCGGGCAGCGCGCCGACGTAGGTGCGCCGGTGGCCGCGGATCTCCGCCTCGTCCCGGACGCCGCCGAGGGCGACCCGGACGAACTTACGGCCCATGGCGCGGGCCACGCTCTCGCCGAGCGAGGTCTTGCCGACGCCGGGCGGCCCGACCAGGGCCAGCACCGCTCCTCCGCGACGGCCGCCGATCAGGCCGAGCCCCTGGTCGGCCCGGCGCTTGCGGACGGCCAGGTACTCGACGATCCGCTCCTTGACGTCGCCCAGACCCGCGTGGTCGGCGTCGAGCACGGCGCGGGCGCCGGCGATGTCGTAGGCGTCCTCGGTGCGCTCGTTCCAGGGCAGCTCCAGGACGGTGTCCAGCCAGGTGCGGATCCAGGAGCCCTCGGGCGACTGGTCGGAGGAGCGCTCCAGCTTGTCGACCTCCTTGAGCGCGGCCTCGCGGACCTTCTCGGGCAGGTCGGCGGCCTCGACCCGGGCGCGGTAGTCGCCCTCCTCGTCGGCCGGGTCGCCGTTCAGCTCGGCCAGCTCCTTGCGGACGGCCTCCAGCTGGCGGCGGAGCAGGAACTCCTTCTGCTGCTTGGCCACGCCCTCCTCGACGTCCTTGCGGATGGTGTCGTTGACCTCCTCCTCGGCGAGGTGGTCGCGCAGCAGCGTGAGCGCGTACTCCAGGCGGGCGACCTGGTCGGCCTCCAGCAGCACCTTGAGCTTCTGCTCGGCGGTGGCGAAGGGCGCGTAGCCGATGTTGTCGGCGAGTTCGCCGACGCCCTCGATCTGGGCCACCCGGTCGACGATCTGCCAGGCGCCGCGCTTGCGCAGCCACTGGGTGGACAGCGCCTTGTACTCCTTGACCAGCTCGGCGGCCCGCCCGGCCACCGGCGTGCCGACCGAGGACTCCTTGAACGGCGTGGTCTCCACCCAGAGGGCGGCGCCGGGGCCGGTGGTGCCGACCCCGATCCGGACCCGGCGCACGGCGCGCACCAGCGCGGCCGGCTGCCCGATCGTGCCAGGGCCGTCGGCCAGCCGGCCGACCTGTTCCACGGTGGCCAGCGTGCCGGCCGCCGCGTACGAGCCGTCCACCCGCGGGACCAGCAGGACCTGGGGCTTGCCGGAACCGGTGGCCGCAGCACGGGCGGCCTCGACCGCGGCACGCACCTCGGTGTCCTTGAGGTCCAGCGGGACGACCATGCCCGGGAGCACGACCTCGTCGTCGAGGGGCAGCACGGGCAGGGTGAGCGGTGTGGACGTCGATGCCATGATCTCTCCCCGGTCAGTGAACTTGAGTCGACCTGACTAAGGATTTGCGAGCGCGGGTTGTTCCCCGCACCTTGTTCGCTGTGAGCGAACGGGCTCGTCACCGGAACGGCCAGGGGGAGGCGGCGTCAAAAGAGAGCGGAAAGAACGCCCCAAGAGCGCCCGGGCGCCGGCACCTCAGGGCGTCAGGAATCAGGAGTCAGGGCGCCCGAGCATCAGGGTGCGGTGGACGGCCGGACCCCGGCCCGCACCGCCGAGGCGGCGGCGGAGCCGACCGCCAGCGCCCGCGCCGCACGGATCCGCGGGTCGGGCGGGCGCCGCTCGATCCGGCCCAGCCAGCGCCACAGCGCCATCCCGGTGAGCAGTGCGGCCGGATGACCCACCGCCGTGACCAGGTCCTCCTGGGCGGCGATCTGCTGGGCGAGCCACAGCCCGACGCCGGCCAGCGCCACCACCCGCGCACGCCGCGGCAGGGTGCCCACCGCCGCGCCCAGGCAGGCGAGCACGCCGTAGCTGACCCCGATGTCCAGCTGGTCCATCGCCGCCGGCGCCAGCCGCCCGGTCTCCACCGCGGTGATCACCACGCCCTGGGAGAGCAGCGTGGCCGCGACGTGCCCGGCGGCGAACACCGCCGCCGCCCGGGCCGGGCCGACCCTGCGCTCCAGCGGCGCCAGGGTGAGGGCGAAGCCCCACAGGTAGGGCAGCCACGATCCCCCGGCCACCCAGAACCCGCTGAGCACCAGGGCGCGCAGGGGGTGCTGGAGCAGGTTGTGGCCGTCCGAGCTGGAAGCCGCCTGCAAGCGCTGGACGAGTTCCGGATCGGCGATCCGGGCGAAGGTCGAGGTGACTCCGACGACCGCGAGATATCCGATCGTGAAGGGAGTGCGCCGAGGTGTCGGCACGCGTTCCAGCAGCCATTCCAGGGCGCCGCCGCGCGGCCCGTGCCGGAGCATTCCGAACCGCGCCCCCGAAGGCGCGCGCCCGCCGGCATCCCACCGCAGTCCAGCCATGACGCCTCCGCTCCACCCCCGCAGCCGCCGGTGCCCGGAGGCGCCCGACCCACCGGCGCGGAGGCCGGAATCCGCCCTGCGGGGCGTTGTCGCGGCCACGCTACGTCGAGGTTCTGAGAGGCACCTGAGAAAAGCCCGTGAAGGCCGTCGACGCCGGGACCGGCCGGATTCCCGACATTGGTCCAGACCTTCTCCCTATTAACGCGTCAGTAGGGCCTCTGACCGGCGACTTGGCGTCAACTGGACTGCATACGTACCGTTACGCAGTGAAAATTCGCCGGGTAAGGTATCGGCCCGTGCCCACTCGTGCGGTGGGCCCGAGGGCGGCCGGACAGCCGGCCCAGCGGGCCGGAAACGTCCGGTCCGCCTGCCGGGAGGCATCCGCTGTCCGTACGCTGCGAAGTGCGTGGGAGGAGTGGACGGAAGACCTTCCGTCCTCCACTCCCGGGCGTATCAAACGGGACGGCGGACCCGGCACAGTCCACGACGGAACAAGACTACGAGCGGAGCCCCGCCATCCCCACAGGTGGCCGGCCCGCAGCCCTGGGGGCGGTGGCGTGACCGTGACAGAAATTCAGCAGGACAACCCCAACACCGGCGGCACTGTGAGCAGCCAGCGCAGAGTGCTGGTGGTGGAGGACGAACCCACGATCGCCGAGTCGATCGCGGCCCGACTGGGCGCGGAGGGCTTCAAGGTCGCCGTGGCCCACGACGGCCCCGGCGCGGTGGACGGCTTCCACACCTGGCAGCCGGACCTGGTGGTCCTGGACATCATGCTGCCCGGCTTCGACGGGCTGGAGGTGTGCCGCCGGATCCAGGCCCAACGCCCGGTGCCGGTACTGATGCTGACCGCCCGCGACGACGAGACGGACCTGCTGGTCGGCCTCGGCGTCGGTGCCGACGACTACATGACCAAGCCGTTCTCCATGCGCGAACTGGCGGCCCGGGTCAACGTGCTGCTGCGCCGCGTCGAGCGCGCCCAGCAGGCGGCCCGTACGCCGGCGCTGGGCAGCCTGCGCTTCGGCGAGTTGGAGATCGACCACGTGCAGCGCCGGGTCCGGCTGGCCTCGGGCGACGTCCACCTGACGCCGACCGAGTTCGACCTGCTGGCCTGCCTGGCCGCCCAGCCGCGCGCGGTGCTCACCCGCGAGCAGCTGCTGGCCGAGGTCTGGGACTGGACCGACGCGTCCGGCACCCGCACCGTGGACAGCCACGTGAAGGCGCTGCGGCGCAAGATCGGCGCCAGCTGGATCCGCACCGTGCACGGCGTCGGATACGCACTGGAGGCCCCGCTCTCCTGACGGGACTTCGGGCGACGGGCCACCGGGGGGCCCGTGTCCGAACACCGCAGTGCAGACCCGCGGGGACCACAGGGGACCAATGACCTTTCCACAGCAACGCAACGGGGACGCCGACGGCGCGCGCCCGCAGACCCTCGCGGCCCGCGCGGCCAGCCGGGTCTGGGCCGACATCCGTCCGCTCGACCCGGTCCGCTCGATCAAGGGCAAGCTCGCCCTGCTGGTGATCGTCTCCGTGTTCCTGGCCACCGGGATGGTGGTCGTGGCGATCCGGTCCGAGACCCAGATCCGGATCATCATGGTCTTCTCCATGATCGCCTCGCTGCTGTTCATGCAGTTCCTCGCGCACGGGCTGACCGCCCCGCTGCGCGAGATGACGGACGCCGCCCGCGCGATGGCCTCCGGCGACTACAGCCGCCGGGTCGAGGTGAACTCGCGCGACGAGATCGGCGAACTGGCGGCCGCCTTCAACGGCATGGCCGCCGACCTCCAGGCCGCCGACCGGCACCGCCGCGAGCTGGTCGCCAACGTCTCGCACGAGCTGCGCACGCCGATCGCCGCGCTGCGCGCCGTGCTGGAGAACGTGGTGGACGGCGTCGTCCAGCCCAATCCGGCGACGCTGGGGGCCGCACTGGAGCAGACCGAGCGGCTCGGCCGCCTGGTCACCCACCTGCTGGACCTCTCCAAGATCGACGACGGCGTGGTCGACCTGGACGCCCGCCCCTTCGAGGTGCGCGAGTTCCTGGACGGCGTGCTGCGCGGGGTCACCGTGGACGGCGCGACGGCCGGCGGGGCCTTCTCCAGACGCGGCGACGTCCGGCTGGCCCTGGAGGTCAGCCCGGCCGGCCTGACCGCCGTGGCGGACCCGGAACGGCTCCACCAGGTGGTCGCCAACCTGGTCGACAACGCCTGCAAGCACTCGCCGCCCGGCGGCACCGTGACGGTGCGCGCCCGGCCCGACGGCGAGGACGGCGGCCTGCTGCTGGAGGTCCAGGACGAGGGCCCCGGCATCCCGCCGGCGGACCGCAGCCGGGTCTTCGAGCGGTTCAGCCGCAGCGGCACCGCCACGGCCTCCGGGCCGGGCTCGGACGGCGGCACCGGGCTGGGCCTGGCGATCGCCCGCTGGGCGGTGGACCTGCACGGCGGACGGATCGCGGTGGCGGAGTCGCCGCGCGGCTGCCGGATCGAGGTCAGACTGCCCGGGCAGTCCTGAGCGGGCGGCCTGAGCGGGCGGCCCGAGCGGGCAGTCCGAGCGGCCGGGACATTTGTCACAGATCCGACACAGCCGCATACGAAGATCGTCAATTGATTCGTGTGGCCCTTTGTCCGTTTTCGCCCCGGTTTGAGGGGTGATCGGGCCCGATCGATTCCCCTCAGATACGGCTTTCTAACGTAGTTTTTCAGCCAAACTGCAGGTCAGGACTGTGATCTGGGCGACGCCTGGGGCCCGGGGACTGCGCGATCACTGGTCAGGGGCGTAGCCTTAATCCCCGCTGTCCAAACATCCCAAAAGGAAGCGGAAGAGGGCGGTTGCCGCCGTGTCGCCACAGTCCCCTGAAACCCCCAACAGCTCGGCAAGCTCCACTGGCTTCGGCCCCAATGAGTGGCTCGTCGATGAGATCTACCAGCAGTACCTCCAGGACCCGAACTCGGTAGACCGAGCCTGGTGGGACTTTTTCGCCGACTACAAGCCCGGTACCGAGGTGACCCCAGTGACCCAGGCCGCGACCCAGGCCGGCCCCACGCCGACCCCTGCCGCTGCCCCCGCGCCCGCTGCTGCTGCTCCGGCCGCACCCGCGCCCGCCGCCCCGGCCGCTCCGGCCCCGGCTGCCGCCCCGCTCGCCGCCGCGCCCGCCGCGCCCCCGGCCCCCAAGGCCGCGGCTCCGGCCGCGCCCGCCGCCACCGCTGCGGCCGGCCCCGAGCTGGTCCAGCTGCGCGGCCCGGCCAAGGCCGTCGCCACCAACATGGACGCCTCGCTGGAGGTGCCGACCGCGACCTCGGTCCGCGCCGTCCCGGCGAAGCTGTTGATCGACAACCGCATCGTCATCAACAACCACCTGCAGCGCGCCCGCGGCGGCAAGGTCTCCTTCACCCACCTGATCGGTTACGCCCTGGTCCAGGCCATCAAGGCCTCCCCGGGCATGAACCACAGCTACAAGGTGGAGGACGGCAAGGCCTTCCTGGTCAAGCCGGAGCACGTCAACCTCGGCCTGGCGATCGACCTGGTCAAGCCGAACGGCGACCGCCAGCTCGTCGTCGCGGCCATCAAGAAGGCCGAGACCCTCGACTTCTTCGGCTTCTGGCAGGCCTACGAGGACATCGTCCGCCGGGCCCGCGCCAACAAGCTGACCATGGACGACTTCACCGGCGTCACGGTCTCGCTGACCAACCCCGGCGGCATCGGCACCGTGCACTCCGTGCCGCGCCTGATGCAGAACCAGGGCACCATCGTCGGCGTCGGCGCCATGGAGTACCCGGCCGAGTTCCAGGGCTCCGCCCCGGAGACCCTGTCCCGCCTGGGCGTCTCCAAGATCATGACGCTGACCTCGACCTACGACCACCGCGTCATCCAGGGCGCGGCGTCGGGCGAGTTCCTGCGCGAGATCCACCGGCTGCTGCTCGGCGAGAACGGCTTCTACGACGAGATCTTCGAGTCGCTGCGGATCCCGTACGAGCCGGTCCGCTGGGCCACCGACGTCGCCACCACCCACGACGACGAGGTCAACAAGACCGCGCGCGTCATGGAGCTGATCCACTCCTACCGGGTCCGCGGTCACCTGATGGCCGACACCGACCCGCTGGAGTACAAGCAGCGCAAGCACCCCGACCTGGACGTCACCACCCACGGCCTCACCCTGTGGGACCTGGAGCGCGAGTTCGCGGTCGGCGGCTTCGGCGGCCAGAAGATGATGAAGCTCCGCGACATCCTCGGCCTGCTGCGCAACACGTACTGCCGCACCGTCGGCATCGAGTACATGCACATCCAGGACCCGAAGCAGCGCAAGTGGCTGCAGGAGCGCCTGGAGAAGCCGTACTCGAAGCCGGAGCGCGAGGAGCAGCTGCGGATCCTGCGCCGGCTGAACTCGGCCGAGGCCTTCGAGACCTTCCTGCAGACCAAGTACGTCGGCCAGAAGCGCTTCTCGCTGGAGGGCGGTGAGTCGCTGATCGCCATGCTGGACGCGACCATCGACGCCGCCGCCGAGCACCGCCTGGACGAGGCCGTCATCGGCATGGCCCACCGCGGCCGCCTGAACGTGCTGGCCAACATCGTCGGCAAGCCGTACGGCAAGATCTTCGGCGAGTTCGAGGGCAACCTCGACCCGAAGTCGATGCACGGCTCCGGCGACGTCAAGTACCACCTGGGCGCCGAGGGCACCTTCACCGGCCTGGACGGCGAGACCATCAAGGTCTCGCTCGCCGCGAACCCCTCCCACCTGGAGGCCGTGGACCCGGTCGTCGAGGGCATCGCCCGCGCCAAGCAGGACATCCTGGACCAGGGCGGCACCACCTTCCCGGTGCTGCCGATCCAGATCCACGGCGACGCGGCCTTCGCCGGCCAGGGCGTCGTCGCGGAGACCCTGAACATGTCGCAGCTGCGCGGCTACCGCACCGGCGGCACCGTGCACGTCGTGGTGAACAACCAGGTCGGCTTCACCGCCGCCCCGGCGTCCTCGCGCTCCTCGATGTACTGCACCGACGTGGCCCGCATGATCGAGGCCCCGATCTTCCACGTGAACGGCGACGACCCGGAGGCCGTGGTCCGCGTCGCGCGGCTCGCCTTCGAGTTCCGCCAGGCGTTCCACAAGGACGTCGTGATCGACCTCATCTGCTACCGCCGCCGCGGTCACAACGAGGCCGACAACCCGTCGTTCACCCAGCCGCTGATGTACGACCTGATCGACAAGAAGCGCTCGGTGCGCAAGCTGTACACCGAGGGCCTGATCGGTCGCGGCGACATCACCATGGAAGAGGCGGAGCAGGCGCTCCAGGACTTCCAGGGCCAGCTGGAGAAGGTCTTCGCCGAGGTCCGCGACGCGGCCCAGGCGCCGGCCCCGACCGCCGGCGGCAAGCCGCAGGCCGACTTCCCGGTCAACATCCAGACCGGCATCTCCCAGGAGATGGTGAAGCGGATCGCCGCCTCGCAGGTCAACCTGCCGGACTGGCTGACCGTCCACCCGCGCCTGCTGCCGCAGCTGCAGCGCCGCGCCGCCTCGGTCGAGGACAACACCATCGACTGGGCGATGGGCGAGACCCTCGCCATCGGCTCGCTGCTCATGGAGGGCCACCCGGTCCGCCTGGCCGGCCAGGACAGCCGCCGCGGCACCTTCGGCCAGCGGCACGCCGTCCTGATCGACCGCAAGACCGGCGAGGACTACACCCCGCTGCAGTACCTCACCGAGGACCAGGCCCGCTACACCGTCTACGACAGCCTGCTGTCGGAGTACGCGGCCATGGGCTTCGAGTACGGCTACTCGCTGACCCGCCCGAACTCGCTGGTCATGTGGGAGGCGCAGTTCGGCGACTTCGTCAACGGCGCGCAGACCATGGTGGACGAGTACATCGCCTCCGCCGAGCAGAAGTGGGGCCAGCACTCCGGCGTCACCCTGCTGCTGCCGCACGGCTACGAGGGCCAGGGACCGGACCACTCGTCCGCCCGTCCGGAGCGTTTCCTGCAGATGTGCGCGCAGGACAACATGACGGTCGCGATGCCGACCCTGCCGTCGAACTACTTCCACCTGCTGCGCTGGCAGGCGCACAACCCGCACCACAAGCCGCTGGTCGTCTTCACCCCGAAGTCGATGCTGCGTCTCAAGGCCGCGGCGAGTGCGACCGAGGAGTTCCTGTCCGGCTCGTTCCGCCCGGTCATCGGCGACACCACCGTCGACCCGGCGCAGGTCCGCAAGGTGGTCATCACCGCCGGCAAGTTCTACTACGACGTGGCGGCGGCCCGTGCCGAGCGCGGCGTCACCGACACGGCGATCGTCCGGGTCGAGCGGCTCTACCCGCTACCGGTGGCCGAGCTCCAGGAGGAGCTCGCCCGCTACGGCGACAACGTCCAGTTCGTCTGGGCGCAGGAGGAGCCGGCCAACCAGGGTGCCTGGCCGTTCATCGCGATGAACCTGGTCGACCACCTGCAGGTCGTCATCGGCCGCTCCGGCGGCGACGCCCGCCTGCGCCGGGTGGCCCGCACCGCGGCCTCGTCGCCGGCGGTCGGCTCCGCCAAGCGGCACGCGGCCGAGCAGCAGGCGCTGATCGAGGAGATCTTCGCGCTCTGACGCGCGCAGGCTCCGCAGCACCGCTGACGCCCGCGGCCCCGTCTCCCGACCAGGGAGGCGGGGCCGCGGGCGTACCGGCCGACCGCCACCACGACGGCCGGCCCCGACTATCCTGACCAGGTCAATCCCCATCCGACCGGAGCGAACCGTGTACTTCACCGACCGAGGCATCGAGGAGCTGGAGAGCCGGCGCGGCGAGGAGGAGGTCACCTTCGAGTGGCTGGCCGAGCGCCTGCGCGAGTTCGTCGACCTCAACCCGGACTTCGAGATCCCGGTCGAGCGGCTGGCCACCTGGCTGGCCCGGCTCGACGACGAGGACGACGACGAGTGACGTCCTGACGGCACGTGCGAAGGGCCCGGGAGGCGACCGCCTCCCGGGCCCTTCGCGCGTCTCCCGTAGGGGACGGGCTCCGGGATGCCTCCGGGACGGGTTCAGGGGTGGAACCGCTTGCTTTTCCCGGCACGCGATATATCGTCTTTGGAAGAGAACGCGATACATCGCGATCCGCTACGGGAGGCGGCAGAGATGAGCCAGTGGACGATCGAGGGGCCCGGCAGGACCACGTTCGAGGACGCGGTCCGCGCGCTGCACGTACGCGTCATCGACGGCACGGTGAACGTGGTCGCGGCCGAGGGCCCGGCCCGCCTGGAGGTCACCGACCTCCAGGGCGACCCGCTGCACCTGACGCTGGTCGACGGCGTCCTGACCGTCACCTACAAGGACATCAACAGCTGGGGCGAGTTCGGCACCTGGATCAAGTCGGTCGGCTCGGTCCGCAACTTCTTCGACTCGTTCAAGCGCAAGCGCTCCGTCGACATCACCCTGACCGTGCCGGCCGGCACCGAGGTCAAGGTCGGCACCGTCTCGGCCCACTCCACCGTCAGCGGCATCGACGGCCACGTCTCGGTGCAGAGCGCCGGCGGCGACACCACCCTGGCCGGGGTCACCGGGCGGATCGACGCGAGCACCGTCACCGGCGACGTGGACGCCCAGGCGGTCGGCGGCCAGCTCAAGGTCAACACGGTCTCCGGGCAGCTCACCGTGATCGCCGGCACCGCCGACCGGATCCAGGCCAACACCGTCACCGGCGCCGTCACCCTGGACCTCGACGTGGCCGGCGAGACCGACGTCAAGGTCAACACGGTCAGCGGCCCGGTCGTGGTCCGGATCCCCTCGCTGGCCGACGCCACCGTCGAGGCCGGCTCCACCAGCGGCGACGTCTCCAGCACCTTCGACGAGCTCAAGATGAGCAGCACCTGGGGCGCCAAGAAGATCACCGGCCAGATCGGCGAGGGCCGCGGCAGCCTCAACGTCACCACCGTCTCCGGCGCGGTCACCGTGCTGCGCCGCCCCGAGTCGGAGGACGACGCCCCGGTGGTGGTCCGGGAGCTCCCGGCCGGCCCCGTCTCCGACGCGCCCACCGGCCCCGACCTCACCAAGGAGGCCTGAGATGACCCCCGTATTCGGCCACGGCCGGCTCCGGCTCTACCTGCTGAAGCTGCTGGACGAAGCGCCGCGGCACGGCTACGAGGTGATCCGCCTGCTGGAGGAGCGCTTCCAGGGCCTGTACGCCCCCTCCGCCGGCACGGTCTACCCGCGGCTGGCGAAGCTGGAGCAGGAGGGCCTGGTCAGCCACAGCACCGAGGGCGGCCGCAAGGTCTATCAGCTGACCGACGCCGGGCGCGCCGAACTCGAAGCCCGCCAGGTCGAGTTGGACGAGCTGGAGGTGGAGATCCACGACTCGGTGGCCCAGCTCGCCGGGGCGATCCGGGAGGACGTCCGGGACAGCGCCAAGGACCTGCGCGAGGAGCTCTGGAAGGCCGCCGAGCAGGCCCCCCGGCCGGACCGCACCGAGACCGGCGGAGACCCGTGGGCCGGGCCCTGGGGCGACAACGACTCCTGGCAGCGCGCCAAGGAGGAGTTCGCCCAGTTCAAGCGGCAGGCCAAGGAGCAGGCGAAGCGCGCCCGGGAGCAGGAGCGGGCCGCCAAGGCCAAGGCGAAGGCCGCCGAGGAGGAGGCCCGCCGGCTGCGCGAGCAGGCCAAGGCCTCCCGCACCGCCGCCCAGCAGGAGGCGCTGCGGATCAAGCGCCGGGTCGAGCAGCAGGTGCGCGAGCACGCCGCCAAGGGCGACTGGCCGACCGGGCTGGCCGAGGGCCTGTCCGAGCTGACCAAGGGCCTGGCCGGGCTGGCCGACGCGGCCCGCTGGGGCCACCCGACGGGCGAGGCCGGCGCGTCCGCCGAGACGTCCGAGGCGTCCGGGACGTCCGAGCGGATCACGGTCACCCGGATCGACCTGGACAAGGACTCGGGCGCGGACTCGGGCGCGGACTCGGGCGCGGACTCCGGCCAGGGCCAGGACGCGCCGACCACCCCCGCCGACCTGCCGCCGTGGGCGCGCACCGACCCGGACGGCGACCCGTCCCGCGAACTGGAGCGGCTGCTCGACCGCTTCCGCGACCAGGTCCGCGACGCGGCCCGGGACGGCGGGGTGAGCGCCGACAAGCTGGCCGAGGCCCGCTCGGTGCTGGGCACCGCCGGCGAGCGGCTGAAGCGGCTGCTCGGCTGACCCGACCGGCTACGCAGGCCCGGTGCCCCGGACGGGGCGCCGGGCCGCCGTACGTCAGGGGTTGAGCACGATCTTGCCGAAGACCTCGCCCTTGGCGAGCCGGGCGAAGCCGTCCCGGGCCTCGGCCAGCGGCAGCACCGAGTCGATCACCGGACGGACCCCGGTGTTCGCGCACAGGGACAGCAGCCCGGCCAGCTCCTCCTTGGTGCCCATGGTCGAGCCGACCACCTTGAGCTCCAGGAAGAAGATCCGGTTCAGCTCGGCGGCCTTCGGGCTGGGGCCGGAGGTGGCACCCGAGATGACGATGGTGCCGCCCGGGCGCAGCGACTTCACCGAGTGCGACCAGGTCGCGGCGCCGACCGTCTCCATCACCGCGTCCACCCGGGCGGGCAGCCGGGCACCGCTCTCGAAGGCCGCGTCCGCGCCGAGCTCGACCGCCCGGTGGCGCTTGGCCTCGTCCCGGCCGGTGACCCAGACCCGCAGGCCGGCCGCCTTGCCGAGGACGATCAGCGCGGTCGCCACCCCGCCGCCGGCGCCCTGCACCAGCACCGTGTCACCGGGCTTGACCCCGGCGTTGGTGAACAGCATCCGGTACGCCGTCAGCCAGGCCGTGGGCAGGCAGGCGGCCTCCTCGAAGCTCAGCTCGGAGGGCTTGGGCAGCAGGTTCCAGGTGGGCACGGCCACCCGCTGGGCGAAGGTGCCCTGGTAACGCTCGGTCAGGATGGACCGGGACTCCTTCGGGCCCACCCCGTGACCGGACTGGCCGATCACCGAGTGGATGACCACCTCGTTGCCGTCCTCGTCGACCCCCGCGGCGTCGCAGCCCAGGATCATCGGCAGCTTCTCGGCGGGCAGGCCGACTCCGCGCAGCGACCACAGGTCGTGGTGGTTGAGGCTGGCGGCCTTGACCGTGACCACGCTCCACCCGGGGCGGGCCTGCGGCTCGGGGAGTTCGCCCAACTCCAGCCCGCTGAGCGGGTCGTCGGCGTCGATACGGGCGGCATAGGCAGCAAACATGCCCCGGACACTAGCCGGGACGGCCGGGGCCGGGAACCACGCGTAGGTGTGACGCGTGTCCCGGCTGCTATTCCCCCGCTCGCCTCCGGGGCGCTCCGACCCGGTGCCGACGGTCGGCGCTCCCTCGCTCCTTCGTCGCTCCCTCGCGCTCTCCCTTTCGGCACCGGCGCGCCCCTTCGGCTCGGGGGGGCGGGGGAGCGGGCCGTCGTGGCCGGCGCGCTCCCCCGGCCCCGGGGGCTGGTGCCCGATCGTCAGATCCGGGCGACGCCCTCGGCGCGGGCGGCCTCGGCCACGGCCTTGGTGACCGCCGGGGCGACCCGCTCGTCGAACGGCGAGGGGATCACCTTCTGCGGGGTCAGCTCGTCGGCCACCACGGCGGCCAGCGCCTTGGCGGCGGCCAGCTTCATGCCCTCGGTGATCCGGGAGGCCCGCACCTGGAGGGCACCGGCGAAGATGCCCGGGAAGGCCAGCACGTTGTTGATCTGGTTCGGGAAGTCGCTGCGCCCGGTGGCGACGACCGCCGCGTACTTGTGCGCGACCTCGGGGTGGATCTCCGGGTTGGGGTTGGCCATCGCGAAGATGAACGCGCCCTCGGCCATGGTCGCCACGACCTCCTCCGGCACGGTGCCGCCGGAGACGCCGATGAACACGTCGGCGCCGGCCAGCGCGTCGGCCAGCGAGCCCTTGAGCTCCGAACGGTTGGTCAGCTCGGCGATCTCGGCCTTGACGTCCGTCAGGTCCTCGCGGCCCCGGTACACCACGCCCTTGCGGTCGCAGACGGAGACGTCGCCGATGCCCGCCGCCAGCAGCATCTTGGCGATGGCGATGCCGGCCGCGCCGGCGCCGGAGATGACGGCCCGCAGCGCGCCGATCTCCCGGCCGGTCACCTTCGCGGCGTTCCACAGGGCGGCGGTGGTGACGATCGCGGTGCCGTGCTGGTCGTCGTGGAAGACCGGGATGTCCAGGGCGTCCTGGAGCCGGCGCTCGATCTCGAAGCAGCGCGGGGCGGAGATGTCCTCCAGGTTGACGCCGCCGAAGGACGGGGCCAGCCGGACCACCGTCTCGACGATCTCGTCCACCTCGGTGCAGGCGAGCGCGATCGGCACCGCGTCCACCCCGCCGAACTGCTTGAACAGGATGGCCTTGCCCTCCATCACGGGGAGCGAGGCCTCCGGGCCGATGTCACCGAGTCCCAGCACGGCGGTGCCGTCGGTGACCACCGCGACGGTGTTGGACTTCCAGGTGTAGTCGTTGACCAGCTCCGGCTGCTCGGCGATGGCCGTGCAGACCCGGGCGACACCGGGGGTGTAGGCGAGGGACAGGTCGTCCGCGTCGCGCACCGGCACGGTCGCCCGGATCTCCATCTTGCCGCCGCGGTGGAGCGCGAAAACGGCGTCGACCGGATCGTCGGTGTCCTGGGTGCTGCTGATGATCTCCGCTGCCACGATGACCTCTTCGTCATTGTTCTGGCGAGGTGCGCGGCCGACGGACTCGGCGCCCCGGCCGTAAGCCGGAAACCGGGTACGCCGAAGCGGACCCGGGGTCGGGGCGGGGGCGCTGCCGTCGGGTGGCGCCCTCGGATGAGGGTTTTTATGGGGTCTTGTGTTGTCCGCTTGTGCTACCGGGCCGAGCGTAGGTCGGACCAAGGCATCGCACCTATGCCTTTTCGTCCTCGTCACGCGCAGTTCATCGCCGTGCTGTCGCGTCGGCTGGGGCCCGGTGTCGGAAGCGCCGGGCTCCGGCGGCGGCAACGGCGCTGAGGCACGCGCACCCGCAAGTGTGAACGCAGATCCGTAGGGGATCGGTGCCCCGGATACGGAGCCACGTGATGACTTCCGGTCCTGAGCACCCCGAGCCTGTCGGGGCTCGTCGGTCTGGTTCGAGCGTTCGGGGGTCACCCGGTACCGAATTCTGACACACCCGCCGCCGGGCCCGGCAGGGTGGGATGGCAGGATCGCTTGTCCGCCGTTCGGCGTACACCGGCGCGCCATCGCGGTGACAACGGTTCCGCCCTCAGGAGCAACCCTCATGCCTCACCTCCCCCATGCCCGCCGCCCGGCCGTCGCCGCGGCCGCCCTGGCCGCCGCCGGCGCCCTGCTGCTCACCGGTTGCGGCGGTGGCGGGCAGGCCACCGCCGACGACCCGGTCAAGGACGTCCGCGCCAAGCTGCCGAAGGCCCAGCGCTCGGCCGGCGTGCTGCGCATCGGCATGGACGTCAACTACGCGCCGGTGGAGTTCCGCGGCCCGGACGGCAAGCCGACCGGCCTCGACCCGGAACTCGCCGCCGCCCTCGGCCGGATCCTCGACGTGCGGATCGAGTTCGTGGACACCCCCTTCGACAAGCTGATCCCCAACCTCCAGGGCAAGCAGTTCGACGTGGCGATGTCCGCGCTCAGCGACGTGCGCGCGCGCCGCGAGGGCCTGGACGCCGACGGCAAGCAGGTCAACCCGGGCGTGGACTTCGTCGACTACTTCATCGCCGGCACCTCGATCGTCGTCCCGAAGGGCAACCCCAAGGGCATCAGGACCCTGGACGACCTGTGCGGCCGGACGGTCGCCTTCCAGCAGGGCACCACCCAGGACGAGATCGCCACCCGGCAGATCGCCGTCTGCGCCCGCACCGGCAAGCAGCTGACCGTGCACCGCTTCGACACCGACGCCAAGGCGCTGGCCGAGGTCTCCGCCGGCACGGCCGTGGCCGGCCTGAACGACTTCCCGGTGGCCGCCTACGCGGCGAAGACCACGGACGGCGGCAGCCGCTTCGAGGTGACCGGCGCCCAGTCCACCTCCAACCCGTACGGCATCGCGGTCCGCAAGCAGGACACCGAGCTGCGCGACACCCTGTCCAAGGCGGTGGACCAGCTGATCCGCGGCGGCGAGTACGACAAGATCCTCGCCAAGTGGAACGTGAGCGCGGGCGCGGCGCAGAACGCGGTGGTCAACGGGGGCATCTGACCCCCGCGGGGCGGCGGGGCGCGGGCGGGGCCGCGGGGCAGCGGCGGGGCGTCCGGGAAGAGCACAGGCGGATCTGCATACTTATACGCAGGGTGACAGGGGCACGCGATCCGTCCGAATAGCGGACAGCACGTGCCCTCGTTATCCGATTTTGATCTGGATGAGGGCCACCTGACCGTCATCAGATGGCAGGATTCCCCCCATCTCGGATCGAGCCGACCACCGGTCGAGGCGGTTCAGGTCGACGTCCACCTCGGCGGAGGGTTGGCGGAAGCAGTACCCGGCACCACCCTGGGCGGCCCCCTGCGCCCAGCCAACTGCACCACCCGGCAACGCACGTACGACGACGTACAGCGACGAACCATCCGTACGGCTCCGTACGGCCAGCTGCCCCGGTGCGCCGCTCCCGCGGCGCGCTCCGCCCGATTTCTCTCCCCAGGAGGAGATCCCCCTCATGACCGCCCGTACCCAGCGCACCCGCCTCTTCGCGGCCGGCGTGGCTGCCGTCTCCGTGTCCCTCGTGCTGACCGGCTGTGGCAGCAGCAAGTCGTCGTCCGGTTCCTCCGCCGGCGCCAACCCGAACGCGACGGTCCCCGCCGTGACCGCCGACGCGTCCCTGGCCGCCCTCATCCCGGCCGACGTCAAGTCCGCCGGCAAGATCGTGGTCGCCACCGACGCCTCCTACGCGCCCAACGAGTTCAAGGACGACAAGGGCGCCATCGTCGGCATGGACGTGGACCTGGCCAACGCCATCGCCAAGAAGCTGGGCCTGACCGCTGACGTCCAGAACGCCACCTTCGACGCGATCATCCCGGGGATCACCGGCAACAAGTACACGATGAGCATGAGCTCCTTCACCGACACGAAGGAGCGCGAGGCGTCGGTCGACATGGTCACCTACTTCAGCGCCGGCACGGGCGCCGCGGTCAAGAAGGGGAACCCCGACAAGATCGACCCCAAGGACCTCTGCGGCAAGAAGGTCGCCGTCCAGACCGGCACCACGCAGGCCAAGGACATCACGGACACCATCAACCCCGCCTGCACCAAGGCCGGCAAGCCGACCGTCCCGAACGACGGCGACAAGTTCGACCTCCAGACCGACGTCACCCAGGCCCTGGTCTCCGGCCGCGACCAGGTCATGCTGGCCGACTCCCCGGTCGTCGACTACGCGATCAAGCAGACCAACGGCCAGCTGGACAAGGTCGGCGACGTGACCGACACCGCCCCGTACGGCATCGTCCTGCCGAAGGGCTCGCCGCTCTCCAAGGCCGTCCAGGGCGCCGTCCAGTCCCTGATGGCGGACGGCACCTACAAGAGCATCCTGGAGAAGTGGGGCGTGCAGGCGGGCTCGATCGACAAGTCCGTCATCAACGGCGCCACCAGCTGATTCCGCCGTTCTGACCACAACCCCTGAGGCCACACAGTGAACTCTTCCGACCAGGGGTCGGTTCCCCCGGGACGGCCCGAAACCCTCAAGGCCGTCCCGGTCCGCCACCCCGGACGCTGGGTCGGGGCAGCAGTCGTCGCGCTCCTCGCGGCGATGCTGATCCACGCCCTCACCACGAATCCCCAATTCCAGTGGGACGTCGTCGGCAAATACATCTTCGACTCCTCGATCCTGCACGGCCTCGGCGTCACTCTCGAACTGACCTTCCTCTCCATGCTGATCGGCGTCTCGGGCGGCGTGATCCTCGCGATCATGCGCCTGTCGCCGAACCCGGTGCTGTCCAGCACCGCCTGGTTCTACATCTGGGTCTTCCGCGGCACCCCGGTCCTGGTCCAGCTGCTGTTCTGGAACTTCCTGGGCACGCTGTGGGCCAACATCTCGATCGGCATCCCGTTCGGCCCGGCCTTCTGGTCGCAGCCGACCAACGAGGCGATCCCGCTGTTCGTCGCCGCGCTGCTGGGCCTCGGTCTCAACGAGGCCGCCTACATGGCGGAGATCGTCCGCGGCGGCATCCAGTCCGTGCCGCTCGGCCAGACCGAGGCCGCGCACGCGCTGGGCATGAGCCAGTTCAACACCATGCGGCGGATCATCCTGCCGCAGGCCATGCGCGTGATCATCCCGCCGACCGGCAACGAGACCATCTCGATGCTGAAGACCACCTCGCTGGTCTCGTCGATCGCCCTGGAGGAGCTGCTCCGGGCCGGCCAGAACATCTACTCGCGCACGTTCCAGACCATTCCGCTGCTGATCGTCGTCAGCATCTGGTACCTGCTGATGACCTCGATCCTCACCGTGGTCCAGTACTACATCGAGCGCCACTACGCCCGCGGCGCCAACCGGGTGCTCCCGCCCACGCCGCTGCAGCGGCTGCGCCGCCTGTTCGCCGGTCGGCCCGTCCCGCCGGCGAAGGACGACGTGGTGCCCGGCCTCGAAGGAGGTGGCCACGTATGACCGATCTGACGAAGCCGCAACCGCAGGACGCCACGGGCGTCCCGATGGTCGAGGCGCAGGGTGTGCGCAAGTCGTTCGGCCTGGTGGAGGTGCTCAAGGGCATCGACCTGGAGGTCAAGAAGGGCGAGGTGTTCGTCCTGGTCGGCCCCTCCGGGTCCGGCAAGTCGACCTTCCTCCGGTGCATCAACCACCTGGAGAAGATCAACGGCGGCCTTCTCTCGGTGGACGGCGAACTCGTCGGCTACCAGATGCGGGGCGGCCGACTGCACGAGCTGAAGGACCGCGAGGTCGCGCAGAAGCGCCGGGACATCGGCATGGTGTTCCAGCACTTCAACCTGTTCCCGCACATGACCGCCATAGAGAACGTCATCGAGGCGCCGGTCCAGGTCAAGGGCGAGACCAAGGCCGCGGCCCGTGAGCGCGGGATGGCCCTGCTGGAGCGGGTCGGCCTGGCCGACAAGGCGAAGAACTACCCCTCACAGCTCTCCGGCGGCCAGCAGCAGCGCGTGGCGATCGCCCGCGCGCTGGCCATGAAGCCCAAGCTGATGCTCTTCGACGAGCCCACCTCGGCGCTCGACCCGGAGCTGGTCGGCGACGTCCTGGACGTCATGCGCGGCCTGGCCGAGGAGGGCATGACGATGGTGGTCGTCACCCACGAGATGGGCTTCGCCCGCGAGGTCGGCGACGCGCTGGTGTTCATGGACGGCGGCGTGGTGGTCGAGTCCGGCAACCCCCGCGAGGTGCTCACCAACCCGCAGCACGAGCGCACCAGGGCCTTCCTCTCCAAGGTGCTCTGAGCCCGCACGGTCGGCGCCCGGCAGGCAGTTCCTGCCGGGCGCCGACGTTTTCCCCGGCCGGGTAATAGGCTGGAAGCGCCCAGCCCGTTACCGAAACAATCCGGGCCCGTTACCGGAACAATCCGGGCCCGTTACCGAAACTCTTGGAAGGACCGCCGTGGAGCTCGCCTCGTACGCCGATCTCGCCGTTCGGCTGGTGAACACCGAGGAACCCGAGCGCGGCACCGACACGCTGACCTCGGTGGACGCCGTGCGCGCCCTGTTCTCCGACTCGTCCCGCGCCGCCGCGCTGGCCGACGAGTCCGACGTGCCCCGGCTGCGGGCGGTGCGGACCAGGCTGCGCGGGGTGTTCGAGGCCGCCGCGGAAGGGGACGAGATCCGGGCCGTCGACCTGCTGAACAGCCTGCTGATGGAGTACCCCGTCAGCCCGCTGGTCTCCGGGCACGACTACCTGGACGACGCCGGCCGGCCGCGCTGGCACCTGCACCTGGCCGACAACTCGCCGACTGCCACCGCGCACTTCAGCGCCGTCGCCTGCATGGGCCTCGCCGTGCACCTCACCGAGCTGGGCGCCGACCGGCTCGGCATCTGCCAGGCCGCGCCGTGCCGCAACGCCTACCTGGACACCTCGACCAACCGCTCCCGCCGCTACTGCTCCGACCGCTGCGCGACCCGCGCCAACGTCGCCGCGTACCGGGCCCGCAAGCGGCAGGAGGCCGAGGCGGCGCTCAACGCCGGGCAGTAGAACCGGGCCGCCTCAGAGCTCGTCGACGAAGACCCCGAAGCGGCGGGCCAGGCCCGGCACCCGGGCCAGCCGGGGGCCGAGCAGCAGCCGCTCCAGCCCGCGGCCCGGCGCCAGCCAGGCCGGGCTCGGGCGCAGCCGCAGCAGCACCCGGCCGAGCACCAGCTCGTCCGGGACCGGGCCGTAGCTGCGGCTGTCGCTGTCCACCGGACGGTTGTCGGACAGCAGCCACCAGCCCTTCGGGCGGCGCTCGGCGGCCCGCTTCACCACCAGCAGGTCCTGCTGGAGGGGGTGGCGGAACAGCACCACCGCACCGGGCCGGATCGGGGCGCCGTAGCGGACCAGCAGCTGGTCGCCCTCGCGCAGGGTCGGGACCATCGACGGGCCCGCCACGTCCACCAGCCCGAACGGCACCGCGCCGACCCGCGTGCCGCCCTGCGGCTCCGTGCTCCGCGCCATGGCTCCTCCTCCCGGACCGACCGCCCCCAGTCTGCCGTACGGACCGTCATCTGTTCGATGTCCGGATTACCCCGGTTACGGGTCCGTCTTTCGTCCTAGGCTGCCTGCCCGATCGCGAAACCCGGAGGCCGGAAGGGTAATCTCGGGCGCGGGAAGACGATCTAAGGAAGGACTCCCATGTTCTCTCGTCTGTTTGCACCGCGTGCCACTGCTCACGCCCACTGCGACCTGCCGTGCGGTGTCTACGACCCGGCGCAGGCCAAGCTGGAGGCCGAGTCGGTCAAGGCCACCCAGGAGAAGTACCAGGCCAACGAGGACCCGCACTTCCGCGCCCGCGCCGTCATCATCAAGGAGCAGCGCGCCGAGGCCGTCAAGCACCACATCTCGGTGCTGTGGAGCGACTACTTCAAGGCCCCGCACTTCGAGAAGTACCCGCAGCTGCACCAGCTGATCAACGACACCCTGAAGGCCGCCTCGGCCGCCAAGGCGTCCACGGACCCGGCCACCGGCCAGGCCCTGCTGGACCTGATCGCCGAGGTCGAGAAGATCTTCTGGGAGACCAAGCAGGCCTGAGCCTGACGCGTCGCCACCCGGCCGCCCCCGTCCGCACCGTCGGACGGGGGCGGCCGTGCGTTCACCCGCCCCCCAGCTCAGGTAAGGGTTGCCTGCCCTGAGTGGCTGTTATGCTGCCAGGGCGTCCGAGGGGGAAGTCCGGTGAGAATCCGGCGCTGACCCGCAACGGTGAGCACGACCCGCAGTCCCCGGGGCCCGTGCCAGCCCGATCGCCCCCGGCCGCTGAACTCCCGACAACTCGCCGCGGACTGCGAGGGGAAGGCGCCCGGGCACGCCCCCGGCCGGCGCCCGCCCCGGCACACCCTGCGGCCCGAGGCAAGGCGCGCCCGCACGTGAGTGACCCCGTTCGCCGAATACCGACCGTCCCCCTCGCCCTCGGCCTCGCCGCCGCCCTGGCGGTCTCCCTGGTCTGCGGCGTCGCGTTCGGCTCCTCCGGGATCGAACTACCCGACGTCCTGCGACTGTTGGGCGCCGGGCTGACGGGCGGACGGCTGGACCCGGGCGACGCGGCGGCGTACGCGATCGTCTGGGAGCTCCGGCTGCCGCGCACCCTGCTGGCCGCCGTGGTCGGCGGCGGACTCGCCGCCACCGGGGTCGCCGTCCAGGCCCTGGTCCGCAACGCCCTCGCCGACCCCTTCGTGCTCGGCATCTCCTCCGGCGCGGCCGTCGGCGCCAACGCCGTCCTGCTGCTCGGCGCCTTCGCCTCGCTCGGGGTGTGGGCGATCTCCGTCTCCGCGTTCGGCTCCGCACTGCTCGCCATGGTGCTGGTCTACCTCGCCGCCCGCACCGCGTACGGGCTCACCCCGCTGCGCCTCGTGCTCACCGGCACCGCGCTCTCCTACGGCTTCTCCGCCCTCACCACCCTGATGGTCTTCTCCGCCGACCACGCCGAGGCCGCCCGGGACGCCATGATGTGGCTGCTCGGCAGCCTGGGCGGCGCGACCTGGGGCTCGGTACCGATCGCCGCCGGGACCGTCCTGGCCGGACTGGCCTACCTGGCCTGCGCCGCCGGGCGGTTGGACGCGCTCGCGATGGGCGACGAGACCTCCGCCTCGCTCGGCGTGGACCCGGACCGGCTGCGCCGGGAACTGTTCACGGTCACCGCCGCCGTCACCGGCACCGTGGTCGCGGTCAGCGGGGCGATCGGCTTCGTCGGGCTGCTGATGCCCCACCTGGCCCGGATGCTGGTCGGCGCCGGCCACCGCCGGGTGCTGGTGGTCGCACCGCTCGCCGGGGCGCTGCTGCTGGTCTGGGTGGACATCGCCTCCCGCACCCTGCTGGCGCCCGCCGAACTGCCGGTCGGGGTGTTCACCGCGGTGCTCGGGGTGCCCGCCTTCCTGCTGATGATGCGCCGCCGCGGCCAGGCCTTCGGGGGCGGGCGATGACTGCCCCGACCCCTTCGACCGGCGCGGAGGAACTGCGCGTCGACGGCGTCTCGGTGGAACTGGCCGGCGCCCGGCTGGTCCACGAGGTGAGCCTGGCGGCCGCCGCCAGGCAGGTGATCGGACTGATCGGCCCGAACGGCAGCGGCAAGTCGACCCTGCTGCGCTGCGTCTACCGGGTGCTGCGCCCGGCCGGCGGGACCGTCCGACTGGACGGCGACGACCTGCACGCGCTCACCGCCCGCGACGCCGCCCGCCGGGTGGCCGCGCTGACCCAGGAGCACCCCGCCGAGTTCGAGTTCACGGTGGCCGAGGTGGTCGCCATGGGCCGGCTGCCGCACCGGCGCGGGCTGGGCGGCAGCCCGACCGCCGAGGACCGGGAGCGCTGCGCCGCCGCGCTGGACCGGGTCCGGGCCGGGCACCTCGCCGAGCGCGCCTTCCCGAGCCTGTCCGGTGGCGAGAAGCAGCGGGTGCTGATCGCCCGCGCCCTCGTCCAGGAACCGCGCCTGCTGGTGCTGGACGAACCCACCAACCACCTGGACATCGCGCACCAGTTGGAGGTGCTGGCGCTCGCCCGCGAGGCCGGGCCGACGGTGCTCACCGCGCTGCACGACCTCAACCTGGCGGCGGGCCACTGCGACCGGCTGTACGTGCTGGCGGCCGGCCGGATCGTCGCCTCCGGCGAGCCCGGCGAGGTGCTCCGCCCCGAGCTGCTGGCCGAGGTGTTCGGCGTCCGGGCCACCCCGGTCCGGCATCCGGGGACCGGCGCCCTCCAGCTGCTGTTCGACCGCCTCGCCTGAGTCCCCCGCCGAAGCCCCCGCATCCCCGAGACTGCTCCGATCCGAAAGAACCCGTATGCGCACCAAGGCCGTTGCCGCCACCACCGCCCTGCTCGCCCTCGGACTCACCGCCTGCGGCGCCGAGTTCACCCCGGGCCCCGGCGCCACCACCGCCTCCGCCCACTACCCGGTGACCGTGGAGAACTGCGGCGAGAAGCTCACCTTCGCGCAGAAGCCCGCCCGGGTGGTGACCAACGACGTCAACATCACCGAGCTGATGCTCTCCCTCGGCCTCGCCGACCGGATGGCCGGCTACGTGATGCCCGACGACAAGGGCCGGGTCGACAAGGTGGCTTGGAAGGACGGCTACCAGCAGACCCAGTGGCTCTCCAAGAAGGTGCTCACCAAGGAGATCGCCCTGGACGCCAAGGCCGACCTGGTGTTCGCCGGCTGGCACTACGGCTTCGACGAGGGCAGCGGGGTCACCCCGCAGGCGTTCAAGGCGCTCGGCGTGGACTCGTACGTGCTCAGCGAGTCCTGCCGCAGCGGCAAGGGCGCCGAGCGCGGGGTGATGGACCCGCTGGACGCGCTCTACACCGACCTGGCCAACCTGGGCGCGATCTTCGACGTCAAGGACCGGGCCGACCAGCTGATCGCCGAGTCCAGGGCGACCATCGCCGCCGTCCCCCGGCCGGAGCGCCGCCCGTCCGTCTTCCTGTACGACAGCGGGCAGGACAAGCCGTACACCGCCGGGAAGTTCGCCGCCGCGGACGAGATCATCGCGAAGGCCGGCGGGACCAACATCATGGGCGACCTCGCGGACACCTGGGTCACCGCCGGCTGGGAGAGCGTGGTGCAGCGCGACCCCGAGGTGATCGTGATCAACAACTACGCGACCCCGGGCGCCGAGGAGAAGCGGAAGTTCCTCAAGTCCTTCCCGCCGCTGGCGAACGTCGCCGCGGTCAGGAACGACCGGATCTTCGTCATGGACTACGTCGACCTGGTCGAGAGCCCGCGCAACCCGGCCGCGATCAGCACCCTGGCCGACTTCCTGCGCACCGTCCCGGCCCGCTGACCGGGGCGCCGGCCCGCCGATCCGGCCCGCTCCGGCCCTGGGCGGGAGGGGGCCCGAGCAGTAGGCTCGCGGCATGATCCGCACCGCCGTCGTCTCCGACGTTCCCGCCGTCCTGGCCATGATCCGCGAACTGGCGGAGTACGAGAAGGCCCCCCAGGAGGCGGTGGCCACCGAGGAGCAGCTGCGCGAGGCGCTGTTCGGTGCCGACCCGGCGCTGTTCGGCCTGATCGCGGAGGACGACACCACCGGCGAGCCGGTCGGTTTCGCGGTGTGGTTCCTCAACTTCTCGACCTGGCGCGGCACCCACGGGATCTACCTGGAGGACCTCTACGTCCGCCCGGAGTCCCGCGGCGGCGGCCACGGCAAGGCGCTCCTGCTGGAGCTGGCGCGGATCGCCGTCGAGCGCGGCTACGCCCGGGTCGAGTGGTCGGTGCTGGACTGGAACCAGCCCTCGATCGACTTCTACCGGTCGATCGGCGCGGTGCCGATGGACGGGTGGACGGTGTACCGGCTCACCGACGAGGCACTCACGGCCGCCGGGAAGCGTTGAACGGACGCACGGAGTACGGGTAAAGCCCCTGCCACCCTGCGTCGCAATGCCTTACCATGAGTAACTCCCGCACCGGTTGCGGGGGCCACGGAACGCTGACGGGTCCACTGCGTCGACGCCCCTCGCGAGGGGCGCCTGCGCCGGGACCGACAGCGGTAGAACAGCAGTAGCAATGGCCCCCCACCGGGGGAACCAAGCAAGCACAGCGCGTCACCCAGGAGGCAAGGGTGTCCCAGATCGACAGCGATCTCGGAGTTCAGGACTTCGTGGAGGTCCGGCTGCCCGCGGCGGGGGCCTACCTCTCCGTGCTGCGAACAGCTACGGCCGGGCTCGCGGCCCGGTTGGACTTCACCCTCGACGAGATCGAGGACCTGCGGATCGCGGTCGACGAGGCCTGCGCCATCCTGCTCCAGCAGGCGGTGCCCGGCTCCGTCCTGTCCTGCGAGTTCCGCCTGGTCGGCGACTCGTTGAAGGTGACCGTCTCCGCTCCCACCACGGACGGCAAGGCGCCCGAGCGGGACACCTTCGCCTGGACGGTGCTCTCCGCGCTGGCCGGCGAGGTGGACTCCTCGGTCGCCGAGGACAACACCGTCACGATCAGCCTGCACAAGAAGCGCGGCGGGTCCGCCGCCCACTGACCGGGCACCGAGCAGCACCCTGCAAGGGCCGTCCGCCGCACCCCCTCCGGGGCCCGGCGGGCGGCTCCCGGTACCGCCCCCCAGCGGTACGACCAACGAGACGATGCCGGGGCCGCGGCCCCGGTGCTCCCGGAACGGAACGGGGGAATGGCCGTGAGTGATCTGGACCGTACCGGCCTCGCGACGGCGGGACCTGCCGTACCGACCCAGGCGAGCGTTTCCGGCCTCGCCGCCAACGACGAAGCGCACCCGAAGGACGCCCACCGGATGAGCCACCCGACCGAGCCGACGTCTGAGCCGACGCCCGCCTCCCCTCCCCCGCCGGAGCCGGCGGAGGAGGGCGCGGACCAGCACGGCCCCGCCGTGCCCGCCCAGGGCTCGCACCGCACCGGCGCCCCGGACCGGGAGGCCGCCCGCGCGCTGTTCGTCCGGCTGTCCGCGCTGCCCGAGGGCTCCCCGGAGCGCGTCGAGCTGCGCAACCAGCTGGTGCGGATGCACATCCCGCTGGTCGAGCACCTGGCCCGCCGCTTCCGCAACCGGGGCGAGCCGCTGGACGACCTGACCCAGGTCGCCACCATCGGACTGATCAAGTCGGTGGACCGCTTCGACCACGAGCGCGGGGTCGAGTTCTCCACCTACGCGACGCCGACCATCGTCGGCGAGATCAAGCGGCACTTCCGCGACAAGGGGTGGGCGGTGCGCGTCCCGCGCCGTCTCCAGGAGCTGCGGCTGTCGCTCACCACGGCGACCAGCGAGCTCTCCCAGCGGCACGGCCGCTCCCCCACGGTGCACGAACTGGCCGAGCACCTGGGCATCTCCGAGGAGGACGTGCTGGAGGGCCTGGAGTCCGCCAACGCGTACTCCACGCTGTCCCTGGACGTCCCGGACAGCGACGACGAGTCGCCGGCCGTGGCGGACACCCTGGGCGCCACCGACGAGGCGCTGGAGGGCGTCGAGTACCGCGAGTCGCTCAAGCCGCTGCTGGCCCAACTGCCGCCCCGGGAGCAGAAGATCCTGGTGCTGCGGTTCTTCCGCAACATGACCCAGTCGCAGATCGCCGCCGAGGTGGGGATCTCCCAGATGCACGTGTCCCGACTGCTGGCCCGGACCTTGGCCCAGCTGCGGGAGAAGCTCCTCGTGGAGGAGTAGGACGACGGAACGGCCGCCCGGCTGGAGCTGGGCGGCCGTTCTGCTGTTCGTGCTGTTCTTGCTTTTCGCGGGCCGCGGCGCTCAGCTCTCCGGCTGGGCGTACAGGGCCGCCGTCGACCTCGGGTTCAGCAGCGCGCCGATGCCCACCAGGCCGAGCAGGCCGACCAGCGCACCGACCGCGATCATCGCGCCGCCGCTCTGGATCATGTAGTAAGCGACCGGCAGGCAGATCGAGTTGGTCAGCACGGCCGGGCTGCGGCCCCAGCGGCGCTCCTTGAGCAGCGCGCGGGCGGCCAGTATCGGCAGCACCCCGAGCAGCACGATGACCAGGCCGCCGAACTCGTTCAGGGCCAGCTGCTTGGCCTGGCCGGACAGCGCGGACACCATGTCCGAGACACCGACGACGGCCAGCGCTGCGCCCTCCAGGGCGGTGATGGCGGCGCCCAGGGTGAGCGGGACCGGACGGGCGGGTGCGGGTGCGGAGGATTCTGCGGTCACTCCAGCAGGGTAGCCGCCGGTCGGTCCGTACGGCCCCGTAGGCTTTCCCCATGCGCGCTCTCCTGGTCGTGAACCACAAGGCCACCACCACCAGTGGCCGGACCAGGGACGTACTGATCCACGCGCTGCGCAGTGATCTCAAGCTGGAGGTCGCGGAGACGCAGTACCGGGGCCACGCCCGCTATCTGGCCCGGGAGGCGGCGACTGACGGCACGGTCGACCTGGTGGTGGCGCTCGGCGGGGACGGCACCGTCAACGAGGTGGTGAACGGGCTGCTGGCGCACGGCCCGGGCGAGAAGGTCCCGCGACTGGCCGTGGTGCCGGGCGGTTCGACCAATGTGTTCGCCCGCGCGCTGGGCCTGCCCAACGACCCGGTGGAGGCCACCGGCGCCCTGCTGAACGCGCTGGAGCAGGGGCACGAACGGCCGATCGGGCTGGGCAAGGCGATGACCGAGGGGCTGCCGGACCGCTGGTTCACCTTCACCGCCGGCCTCGGCTTCGACGCGGGCGTGGTGGGCCGGGTCGAGGAGCAGCGCAAGGCCGGGCGCAAGTCCACCCACGCCCTGTACGTCGGGCAGGCCGTCCGGCACTACTTCACCCAGCGTGAGCAGCGCCGCTCGGGCCCGGTGGCCTTGGAAATCCCGGGCCACGAGGCCGTTCCGGGCCTGGTGCTGACCATAGTCAGCAACACCTCGCCCTGGACGTTCCTCGGCAACCGTCCGGTCTACCCCTCCCCCCTCGCCTCCTTCGACACGGATCTGGACGTCTTCGGCGTCACCCGGATGACGGCGTTCGGTACGGCTCGAACGGTCCGTCAGATCCTGCGGTCGTACGCGCCTTCGAGCGACGGAGCCCCGCCGACCGGCCCGTCCGGGAAGCACGTCGTCTCCTATCACGACGTCAGACACTTCACCTTGGTTTCCCAGGAACCCGTGCCGTTCCAGGTCGACGGGGACCATCTTGGAGACCGGAGTCGCGTCAGTTTCACAGGCGTTCGGCGGGCACTGCGTGTGATTGTGTGACCGGAAGGGGGCTTCGCCCTTCTTCTCGAACGCACAAGCCCCCTTCACTCCATAGAAGTACTGGCTGTGAGCTAGGCGACACCGAAGAATCAAAAATTCCTCCCCGAAGGGGGTTGTATCCGAGCCCGAGGTTTGCGAACCTCTACATGGCGATCGGGACACATCGCAGCGACGGCGACTCCGGAACCACAGGAGCACCGACCGCGGGGTGTCCCTCGAATCGCCGAATCCCCCCCAGCACAGACCACCCGGGCCCGGTAGGCCTTTGGTCTCTTTTGCTGTTGTGGGATTCGTGAAAGCGTTCACATTCACAAGCCATTCGATTATGCCGATCGGGACACCCCCCGCGGCAGGAGGAGTTGGACGACCATGGACTGGCGCCACCGCGCTGTCTGCCGCGAAGAGGACCCGGAGCTGTTCTTCCCGATCGGGAACACCGGTCCTGCTCTGCTGCAGATCGAGGAAGCCAAGGCCGTGTGCCGCCGCTGTCCGGTGATGGAGCAGTGCCTCCAGTGGGCTCTCGAGACCGGCCAGGACGCCGGCGTCTGGGGCGGCATGAGCGAGGACGAGCGTCGCGCGATGAAGCGCCGTGCCGCCCGCAACCGCGCCCGCACCGCCTGATCAGCAGCACCCGGTCACACGCCGTAGTACCAGCAGTAACCGTAGTACTGATCAACAACCGATCAACACATGATCAAAGGCTTCCCTGCTCCTCCTGGTGAAGCCTTCCGCACCAAGGGCCTTGCCTTCGCGAGGTCCCGCGACACCGAACCGTCCAACCACTTGATACTGTTCACTTAGAGCAATATTGTGGAGCTGAGGCGCTCACCGTGTGCAACGCACATGCGAGGTGTCGCACCACCCAGAGCCCCCGTTCCGGCCGACTCCCCCCGACGGCCGGAACGGGTTGAGAGGCCCTGTCGACCCACCCCCCCCGGTCGACAGGGCCTCGTTTCTGTTTCCGCACCCGGGTGCGCTCCGGTTTCGCCCCCCGCGCACGGAGCGTGCACCCGGCGCTTCCGCTGAGCGCACGCCCCTGTCGCACGACCCGACGCACCAACGCGCCAACCCGCCAACCCGCCACATCAAGGCAGCGCGTCAACGCACCGGGATCTCCAGGATCACCTTGGTGCCGCCGTTCGGGCCCGCCACCATGTCGAAGGTGCCGCCCAGTTCACCGGTGGCCAGCGTGCGGACGATCTGCAGGCCGAGGTTGCCGGCCGTCTTCGGGTCGAAGCCCTCCGGCATGCCGCGGCCGTCGTCCTGCACGGTGATCAGCAGGTACTCCTCCGGCTTGGCGCCGCCGTTCCAGCTGTCCGACCAGCCCATGCCGGTCGCCGGGGCCCGCCCGCGCAGGGCACTCACCTCCAGGTTCCCGGAGGCCGTCGGGCCGAAGGCGTGCTCCAGGGCGTTCTGCAGCAGCTCGGTCAGCACCATCGACAGCGGGGTGGCCACCTCGGCGGAGAGGATGCCGAAGCTGCCGGTCCGGCGGGTCGCCACCCGGCCGTCCTGGGACAGCTCCATCGCCATCGCCAGCACCCGGTCGGCGATCTCGTCGAAGGCCACCTGCTCGTCCAGCGCCTGGGAGAGCGTCTCGTGCACGATCGCGATCGAGCCGACCCGGCGCACCGCCTCGTCCAGCGCGGCCCGGGCGGACTCGGACTCCATCCGGCGGGACTGCAGCCGCAGCAGGGCGGCGACCGTCTGCAGGTTGTTCTTCACCCGGTGGTGGATCTCCCGGATGGTGGCGTCCTTGGTCATCAGCTCGCGGTCGCGGCGGCGCAGCTCGGTGACGTCCCGGCAGAGCACCAGGGAGCCGGTCAGGGTTCCCTTGGGCTTGAGCGGGATCGCGCGCAGGGTCACCACTCCCCCCTGCACCTCCACCTCGGTCTGCCGGGGCGCCCAGCCGCTGGCCAGCTTCACCAGGGCCTCGTGGACGGCCGAGCGGGACGGCGGGACGAGGTCGGCGGTGGCCCGGCCGAGGTGGCTGCCGACCAGGTCGGTGGTGAGGCCCAGCCGGTGGTAGGCGGAGAGGGCGTTGGGGCTGGCGTAGGTGACGATGCCGTCCGCGTCCAGGCGGATCAGGCCGTCGCCGACCCGGGGCGCGGCGTCCATGTCGGCCTGCTCGACGCCGGGGAACGGGAAGCTGCCGGCCGCGATCATCTGGGCCAGGTCGGAGGCGCTCTGCAGGTAGGTGAGCTCCAGCCGGCTGGGGGTGCGCACGGTCAGCAGGTTGGTGTTGCGGGCGATCACCCCGAGCACCTTGCCCTCGCGCCGGACCGGGATCGACTCGACCCTGACCGGGACCTCCTCGCGCCACTCCGGATCGCCCTCGCGCACGATCCGCCCCTCGTCGAAGGCGGCGTCCAGCAGGGGCCGGCGGCCGCGCGGGACGAGGTGGCCGACCATGTCGTCCTGGTAGGAGGTGGGCCCGGTGTTGGGCCGCATCTGCGCCACCGAGACGTAGCGGATGCCGTCCCAGGTGGGGATCCACAGCACCAGGTCGGCGAAGGAGAGGTCGGAGAGCAGCTGCCACTCCGAGACCAGCATGTGGAGCCATTCCACGTCCGCCCCGGTCAGGGTGGTGTGGCGGCGGACGAGTTCGTTCAACGAGGGCACATGGCGAGGGTAGCGCCGCCGGTCGGCGGGGGGCTCGGCGGACTGTCCGCTGGCGGTGGATGACTGTCCGGAGTTGTTTAGACCAATCCGCCGAGCGGCCTGGACAACCCAGATTGGTCTAGTCCACAATGAAAGGGCACCAAGGAGAGGCCCACCGCGCAACTGCCCTGACCGCGCGCGGCTTCTCCTCGGTCGGACGCCGCCGAACGAGGACCCCGCACAGTTCTCGATCGACACCGGCGCCCGACGACAGCTCCGGGCTGCGGTGCCGCATGGGTTGAGGGTCCCGTGTCGGCGCCGTGGCCCGTAGTGCTTTCCGGACCCGATTCCGCCGCTCAGCGAACCGGCCCCTGTCCACAGGCTGTGGACAGGGGCCGGTTCCGTTCCCGGCTGAAGCCAGTCAGTGGGTTTCGGTGACCTTGGCGAGGGCGCGGGGGGCGTCCGGGTCCTGGCCGCGGGCGATGGTGACCTCGTAGGCGAGCTGCTGCAGCGGCAGGATCTCCAGGATCGGCTGGACCTCCTCGGGCACCCCGGCCGGCAGCGCGAAGCCCGCCGAGGCGGCGTCCACCTGGGCCTGCTGGCCGATCACCACGAGGTCCGCGCCGCGGCCGCGCAGCCGGTCCAGCACCGGCTGGAGGGCCTCGCCGCCCTTGCCGTCCGGGACGATCGCGATCACCGGCGAGACGTTGTCCACCATGGCCAGCGGGCCGTGCAGCAGGTCGGCGCCGGAGAACGGGGTGGCCGGGATGTACGTGGTCTCCATCAGCTTGAGCGCCGCCTCGCGCGCGGTCGGGTAGCCGTAGCCGCGCGAGGTGATGACCAGGCGCTGGGCGAAGCGGTAGCGCTCGGCCAGCGCCTTCACCTCGGCCTGGCGGGCCAGCACCCCGGCGGCCAGGCCCGGCAGCTCCTTCGCGGCCGAGCCGTCCCCTCCCCGCAGGCCCTCGACCAGGAGGTAGAGCGCCAGCAGCTCGGCGGTGTAGGTCTTGGTGGCCGGCAGCGCCTTCTCCGGGCCGGCCAGCACGTCGATGTGGAACTCGGACACCTCGGCGAGCGGGGAGTCCGGGTTGTTGGTGACGGCGAGGGTGATCGCCCCCGCGTCACGCGCGGCCTTGGTGGAGGCGACCAGGTCCGGCGAGCCGCCGGACTGGCTGACGGTGATCACCAGGACGTCGGTGAGGTCCGGCTTGGCGCCGTACGCGGTGGTGGTGGACATCGAGGTCAGGCCGGCCGGCTTGCCGAGCAGGATCTCGATCAGGTACTTGGCGTAGAGCGCGGCGTTGTCGGAGGTGCCGCGCGCGGTCAGCAGGACGAAGCGGGGGCTGCGGGCGGCGATCCCGGCGGCGATCTCGCGGATCTTCGGCGCTCCCTCGTCGAGGATGCGCTGGAGGACGGCCGGCTGCTCGGCCATCTCCGCCGCCATGATCCGGCCGGGGACGGAAGCGGTCTGCGGGTCGGACATCTGGGTTGCCTCCGATGAGATGGGTCGACCCCGCCCGGGCGACTGCCCGGCGGGGACCTCTACGGCGGCGAGTCCGCACACTCGCTGCGGTTCCTGCTGGGCAATCCTACGAGCGGGCCCCCCGCGCGGCACCCGGTTACCCGCCCACTCGCCTCCGGGGCGCTCCGCCCCGGGGTGGACCGGGCGTCAGGAGGGGCTGTTGATCAGCTGGTCGATCGCCGCGTCGGCGTCCTTGGTGGCCTGGTCGACGGACTTGCCCTTGAGGATCGCGGCCAGCATGTCGGGGATGATCTTCTGCTTCTCGACCGCGCCCCAGCCGGGGGCCAGCGGGGTGAACCAGGCGTCCGGGACGGCGTTGGCCGCGGCGGCGGTGGTGGGCTTGTTCTTCAGCGGGTTCAGCTGGTTGAGGTTGTTCGGCAGGATGTCCTTGTCGGCCAACGCCTGTTCGGACTTGGTACTGGTGAACATCCGGACCCAGTCGGTGGCCAGTGCCGCCGACGGGGACTTGGCGGTGACGGCGAGGTCGGAGCCGCCGATGAAGGTGGGCAGCGGTTTGCCGTCCGGGCCGGGCATGGTGGCGACCTTGACGCTGTCCTTGAGGCTCGCGTCGCCGGTGCCGGGCGCGACCACGCTGGCCGCCTCGTAGCCGTTGCCGTAGAAGGACGCGGCGTGGCCGCGCGCCATCGCCTCGTACTGGTTCTGCTCGTTCTGCGTCAGGTCGCCCTTGTTGTACTTGCGGACGAGGTCGGCGAAGTGGCTGATGCCCTGCTGGGACTTGGCGTCGTGCAGGGTGCCGTGCCAGTTGCCGGAGCTGTCGAACTTGGCGATGCTGCCGCCGTACGCGGCCACGTAGCTCATCGCGGCGTACCAGTACGGGCCGGGCAGGTAGAGCGGGGAGAAGGTCCTGTCCGACTTGTTCTTGTCGGCGATCTTGTCCAGGGCGGTCAGCAGGTCGCCCTCGGTCTTGGGGAACTCCGGGCTGCCGGTGGCCTGTTGGAAGGCGGCCGAGTTGTAGACGGCGACCCGGGCGCCCGCGTAGTACGGCACGCACCACAGCTTGTCCTGGTAGGTGCAGGTGTTGGCGAGCGCCTTGATCCAGCTGTCGGAGTTGTCGAAGGTGGTGCGGTCCACCGGGGCCAGCGCGCCGGAGAGCACGTACTTCATCGTCTCGGTGTTGCCGAGCTCGACCACGTCGGGGGCGCTGCCGTCGGCGAGGGCCTTGTCGAGCTTGCCGACCTTGTCGGCCCAACCCTGGTAGACCAGCTTGAGGTTGGCCTTGGGGTACTTCGCCGCGAACTCGTCGTTGACCCGCTGGACCAGGTCCGGCCAGTTCTTCTGGGCGTCGTCCATCAGCCAGACGGTGACGGTGCCGGTGGCGGCCTTCGGGTCGGCGGAGGCGCCCTGGCCGTCCCCCGAGGGTGATCCGGACGAGGAACAGGCCGTCAGTGCGACGGCCAGCGCCGTGATCCCGAACGTGGACATGAGCTGACGCTTCATCACGTCATTCTCCGAGGTGCTAGAGCGAAGGGTGATGCCGGAGGGAATGGAGTGGACTTTGGCCTAGACCAAAGGCGGTGTCAACGGCCAACCGCCTTTATTGCCAAGGCCGTTGCAGAGCCGTTGTGTCTCATGGCGATCAGTCGTCGACCTGTCACCCTCAGTAGGACTTAATGTCGATTTAAGGCTGGCTTGAGGGAACACGGTCACAGGGCGAACGCCCAGGTCGACGCCGGGTGAACGGAACGGGCCCGCCATGCGACATGCGCATGACGGGCCCGTCGGCCGACGTCCCCCGGACCCGGCCGGTGACTCCCCTCCCCCGGTCTCAGCCGATCGCTCCCGGCTGCCCGGTGAGCACCTCCACGGCCGCCAGCCCGCAGACCCGGGCGGCGCCGTGGGTGGCGATGTACAGCGCGCCGACCGGCTCGGACTGAGGCAGCCCCATCTCCACCACGGCGGCGTCCGACCGGGCCGCCACCAGGCGGGCCAGCGCGGCGGCCATCCAGGCGTGCCGGTGGGCGTCCCGGACCACCAGCACCAGGCGGCGGCCCTCCGCCGCGGCCACCAGCTCGGCGACCAGCGCCTCCAGCAGCTCCGGCGCGGCCTCGGCCGCCGACACCGCACGGGTGCGGGTGCCGGGGAAGCGGTCGGCCAGCATCCCGGCCACGCCCCACGGGGTCACGTCGCCGACCGCGATGTTCGGCTCGTCCGAGAACGAGGCCACGTACGGGCGCTCGCTCACCGGCAGCACCTCGCGGCCCGGCGCCCGGACCACCTTCAGCGCCCGGCGCGCGGCCCGCAGGCCCACCGCGAGGTCCGGTTCGGCCTGCTCGCCCTGGGCCGCGATCCGGCCCCAACTGCCCAGCGCCCGGACCCGGTCGGCGGCGTCCGCCAGCCGCTCCTCGGTGAGCCGGCCGGAGCGCACGCCCGCCACGATGGCGTCGCGCAGCATCAGCACGGTCTCCTCGTCGGCCAGCCCGCCACCGACGCAGATCGCGTCCGCGCCGGCCGCCAGCGCCAGCACGGTGCCCTCGCCCATCCCGAAGGTGTCGGCGATGGCGCCCATCTCGATCGCGTCGCTGACGATCAGGCCCTGGTAGCCGAGGCCGCCGTCGGCCGGGGCGGCGCGCAGCAGGTCGCGCAGCACGGTCGGGCTCAGGGTGGCGGGCAGCTTCGGGTCCAGCGCCGGGACCATGATGTGGGCGGTCATCACGGCCTTGGTGCCGGCCGCGATCGCGGCCTGGAACGGGACCAGGTCACGGGCGCGCAGCACGTCCAGGTCGACGTCGATGACCGGCAGGCCGTGGTGCGAGTCCACCGCGGTGTCGCCGTGCCCGGGGAAGTGCTTGGAGCAGGCGGCCACGCCGGCCGACTGGAGGCCCTCCACCCAGGCGGCGGTGTGCCGGGCGCACAGTTCCGGGTCGGCGCCGAAGGAGCGGACGCCGATGACCGGGTTGCGCGGGTTGGAGTTGACGTCCGCGGTGGGCGCCCAGTTGTAGTTGACGCCGGCCGCGGCCAGCGCCCGGCCCAGCTCCCGGGCGACGTCCCGGGTCAGCGCCGGGTCGTCGATCGCGCCGAGGGCGAGGTTGCCCGGCCAGGAGGAGCCGGAGCCGGCCTCCAGCCGGGTGACGTCGCCGCTCTCCTCGTCGATCGCGATCAGGAGGTCGGGGTTCTCCGCGCGCAGCGCACCGGTCAGCGCGGAGAGCTGGTCGAGGTCGACCACGTTGCGGTCGAACAGCGCGACCGAGCCGAGCCCGGCGGCCAGGTGGCGGCGCAGCCAGGCGGGCGGCTCGGTGCCGACGAAGCCGGGCTGCAGGACGGTCAGGGCGTCCCGGTGGAGCTGGTCGCTGTCCGGGACGGTGGGTACGAGGATGCTCACGGTGGTCAGCCCTTCACGGCGCCGTCGGTCAGACCACCGACCGCCTTGCGCTGCAGGAAGATGAACAGGATCAGCACGGGGACGGCGAACATGGTGGAGGCCGCCATGGTCGCGCCCCAGTCGTTCCCGAAGGCGGTCTTGAACGAGGACAGCCACAGCGGGAGGGTCTTGCCCTGCTCCTTGTTCAGCCACAGGACGAGCGGGAACTCGTTCCAGGCCGTGATGAAGCCGAACAGCGAGGTCGACATCAGGCCGGGGGCCAGCAGCGGGAAGATCACCTTCACGAAGGCCTGGGTGCGGGTGCAGCCGTCCACCATGGCCGACTCCTCCAGCTCCTTCGGCACCGCGGCGATGAAGCCGCGCAGCGTCCAGATGGTGAAGGGCAGGATCATCATCATGTAGAAGAACGTCAACGGCACCAGGCTGTTCAGCATGTCGTTGTCGCGGGTGATGATGTAGGCACCGACGGTCATGACCTCCCAGGGGGCCATCTGCGCCAGCATGATGACCAGCACGAAGGTCTTGCGGCCGCGGAACTTCATCCGGGCGATGGCGAAGGACGCCAGGGTCGCGATCACCAGCGAGATCACCACCGCGCCGACGGTGACGGTGACGCTGTTGGTGACGTACGTCCAGAAGTTCTCGGCGTTCACCGCGGTGGTGAAGTGCTGGAAGGTCCCGTCGAAGGGGATGAAGACCGGGGTCTTGCTGATGATGTCGCGGTCCTGCTTGAAGGCGGTCGCGATCATCCAGTAGACGGGGAAGATGAAGAAGACGATGAGGACGACCGCGATCACGTTCGGCCAGGTACGTCCGAAGAGAGAGCGCCTCACAGCTCGTCCTCCTGCTTGATCATGATGCGGAAGTAGTAGGCCATCAGCGCGCCCAGCATCAGGATGGTGAGCACCGCGATCGCGGCGCCGACGCCGTAGTGCTGGCTGCCCTGGCCCTCCAGGAAGGCGTGCACCGGCAGGGTGCGGGTCAGCTTCTCCGGGCCGCCGCCGTTGATCGCGTAGACCTGGGTGAAGGACTTGAACACCCAGATGACCTCCAGGAAGGTCGTGGCCAGGAAGAACGGCTTGAGGTTGGGGAAGATCACCGAGGTGAAGATCTTCGAGGAGCCGGCGCCGTCCATCCGGGCGGCCTCGTACAGCTCCTTGGGGATGGTCGTCAGACCGGCGTACATGTTGAACGCCACGAACGGGATGGACTGCCAGACGATCAGCAGGATGACGACGAAGAAGGTCGAGTACTCATCGCTCATCCAGTTGTAGTTGGCCATCGAGTGCCAACCCAGCTTGTCCAGGCCCCAGTTGACGACGCCCCACTGCTCGTCGAACAGCCAGGTGTAGACGGTGGTCGCGGCGACCACCGGCATGGCCCAGGCCATCAGCAGCGCGACCGACAGGGCCAGGCGCATCTTCTTGCCGAGGATGTTCAGCAGCAGGCCGATCAGGGTGCCGCCGATCATGATCAGCACCACGTTGACCAGGGTGAAGACGACGGTGCGCCCGGTGACCGCCCAGAACTCCGGGTCGGTCAGCTGCTCCTTGTAGTTGTCGAACCCCGTCCACTCGGTGAGGTGCATGACCAGCTGGCGCCGGTTGAGGTTCTGGAACGACAGCAGGATCGTCTTGACCAGCGGCCAGCCCAGCAGGGCGATGGTCGCCAGGGTGGCCGGCAGCAGCAGCAGGTACGGGGCGAGGCGTGAGCCCAGGCCGGGACCGCCCGCCGATCTGGTGCGCTTCGGCGCGGCGCCCTCGGCCCCGCCGCCGGCGGCACTGGTGTCAATCTCGGCCACGGCAGCCTTCCCTGACTCCGGGGACTGTGTCTGCACCCGATCCGAATGCACAGCCATCGTTCTCACTTCCTCACAACCCGGCCACGACGGACGGGCGCCGCCCACCGACCCCCCGCCGGGGGCCGGTGAGCGACGCCGCTCAATGCCTTAGTTCTTCTCGTTGAGCCGCTTGGCGATCTCGTCGTCGTACTTCTTCGCGGTGGCCGCGTAGTCGCCGCCCTGGAGGGCCGCGGTCAGGAAGTCCTTGATCGGGTTCGGCTTGTTCTCGACGCTGGCCCAGTTCGGGGTGTTCGGGGTGATCCCGCCGACCGCGGTGGCGGTCTGGGCGGCCTTGGCGAAGTCGCCGGTGAGCTGGCTGTTCAGGGCCGGCCTGTTCGGGATGTTGCCGGCCGCGGCGACCAGGCCCTCGTTCTTGTCGTTGAGGGCGATCTTCAGGAAGTCCTTCGCCATGGCGGTGTTCTTGCTCTGCGCGGCGATCGCGAGGTTCGAGCCGCCGATGAAGACGCCGGAGGGCTTGTCGGCGGTCTTGCCCGGGAGCGGGAAGAAGCCGATCTTGTCCTTGGCCATGTCCTTCTCGTCCGGGAGCTCCCAGCCGAGGGCGATCATGGTGCCGACGTTGCCCTTGGCGAAGACGTCCTTCTGCTGCGGGGTGGCCTCGTCCTTGTCCTTCGGACCGGTGAGCGAGTGGCTCTGCAGCGCCTTGTAGGTCTCGAAGGCCTTCTGCGCCTCGGGGGACTCCAGGCCGCCGACCCACTTGCCGCCCTCCTGCTTGGCGATCTTGCCGCCCTCGCCGGTGAGGAGGCCGAAGTAGGTGTACCACTCCTGGCCGGGCAGGTAGATCGGGTCGACGACGCCCGGGGTGGTCTTCAGCTTGTCCAGGTCGGCGTAGAACTCGTCCAGGGTCTTCGGCGCGTCGGTCAGGCCGGCGGCCTTCCAGAGGTCCTTGTTGTAGGCGACCACGCGGTTGGAGACCCACCACGGGGCGGCGTACTGCTTGCCGTCCAGCATCGCGGCCTCGTTCTGGTTGGCGGCCCAAGCGTCGCCACCCAGCGCGGACTTGTCCTTGGTGATGTCCAGCAGACCGCCCGAGGCGGCGTAGCCGGCGGTCTGGGTGTTGCCCAGCTCCAGGACGTCGACCGAGCCCTCGGACAGCGCGGCGGTGACCTTCGGGCCGATGTCGGTCCACTCCTGGGTCTGGAAGTCGACCTTCGAACCCGGGTAGGTGGTCTCGAACTCGGTCTTGACCGCGTCGGTCCAGCCCTTGGGGGCGGAGCCGGTCATGGTCCACACCTTGAGCGTCTTGCCCTTGTACTTGTCGGCGGCCGAGGAGGAGGACGACGAGGAGTCGTCCTTCTTGCCGTCCGAGCTACAAGCCGCCAGGCCGACGACCATTGCTGCGACGCCGACCGCCGCGATGAGCTGACGCTTCACGCCATCCTCCTGAGGGATGCCTGGGTTCTACCCCCGTCGGGCGGCAGCGGCAGACCCACGCAAGGCGGGAGGAAAGGTGCCGCGGACCCCTTCGAACGGGTGGGGGGATTCATCGATACCGGCCTAGTGGTGTAGACCAGATGCCTGGAGCTTGGCCTAGACCAATGGGCCTGTCAACGGCTGTTCGACGGATCTCGACCACCCGTTATCAAGCCGACACCGCACATCGTTCATCGCGTGATGAGGTATTCGTTCCGCAGCCATACATGCAACGATGTGGTCCGTTAACGATGTGGCGGGGCGGTAAAAGGCCCCGCGAGAAGCGGGAGAACAGGTCCGATGAGCAGCGACGGGGGATCCACCGCCCAGGTCAACGACCCCGAGGTGAAGAACCTCCCGACGCAGGCCGGCGTCGACCCGACCGCGCGCGTCCCCAAGTACTACGGCCTCAAGCGCCACCTCCTCCAGCTCACCGAGACCCAGCCCGCGGGCACCCCGGTCCCGCCCGAGCGGGCGCTGGCCGCCCAGTTCGACACCTCGCGCACCACCGTGCGCCAGGCCCTCCAGGAACTGGTGGTCGAAGGCCGGCTGGAGCGCATCCAGGGCAAGGGCACCTTCGTGGCCAAGCCCAAGGTCGCCCAGGCGCTGCAACTCACCTCCTACACGGAGGACATGCGCGCCCAGGGCCTGGAGCCCACCTCCCGGCTGATCGAGATCGGCTACATCACCGCCGACGACCGGCTCGCCCCGCTGCTCGACATCAAGCCCGGCGGCCGGGTGCTGCGGATCGAGCGGCTGCGGCTGGCCAACGGCGACCCGATGGCCATCGAGGTCGCCCACCTCTCCGCCAAGCGCTTCCCCGCCCTGCGGCGCAACCTCGCCAAGCACAACTCGCTGTACGCGGCGCTGCGCGAGGTCTACGGGGTCACCGTGGCCGAGGCCGAGGAGACCATCGAGACCACCCTCGCCAACCCGCGCGAGGCCGGCCTGCTCGGCTCCGACCTGGGCCTGCCGATGCTGCAGCTGTCCCGGCACTCCTTCGACGGGGACGGCGACCCGGTCGAATGGGTGCGCTCCATCTACCGCGGCGACCGCTACAAGTTCATCACCCGGCTCAAGCGCCCCGAGTAGGCGCACGCCCCTCCGGCACCACGGGCACCGGCGCGCGCGACCCGCGCGCCGGTGCCCGTTGCCGTTCCCGCCCGGAGGCGAGCAGGCGATCGGCCGACGGGCACGCCCGTCCGGATGGCGGAAAGTTGCGTCATATCGGGTGACATGGATCACCCCATGCTCTAGATTGCGCAGCCGTACTGACTGCCGATCACCGATGGTGCTGCCCGGCGGGCTCACGGGGGTGCCGGTCGCCCCCGGGGCTGCGGCGCCGACGGGTGGAACCCTCCGGAGCGGAGCAGAAGATGCCGTCTGATGAAGCACCCAACGAAGCTGTCATGCCCGAGCCAGCCGGGAGTCCCGTCCCGGCCGTGACCCCCGAGCGGGTGCTCGCCGGACTCGCCCTGCTCGTGCCGATCGTCGCGATGCTCTGGGTCTCCTCCTACGACAAGGCCGACCCTGCGGTGGGCGGGATGCCGTTCTTCTACTGGTACCAGCTGCTCTGGGTGCCGGCCTCGGCCGTCTTCACGGTCGCCGCCTACCTGCTGATCAACCGGGACGAGAAGGCCCGCAAGGCGGCCCGGAACGGCGGTGCGCGATGAAGGACGTCAACGTGCCGGCCCTCGCGGTCTTCGTGCTGTTCTTCCTGCTGGTCACCGTGATGGGCTTCCTCGCCTCCCGCTGGCGCCGCGCCGACGACGCGGCCCACCTGGACGAGTGGGGCCTGGGCGGGCGCAGCTTCGGGACCTGGGTGACCTGGTTCCTGCTCGGCGGCGACCTCTACACCGCCTACACCTTCGTGGCCGTCCCGGCGGCGGTGTACGCGACCGGCGCGGCCGGCTTCTTCGCGGTGCCGTACACGATCATCGCCTACCCGCTGGTCTTCCTGTTCCTGCCCCGGCTCTGGTCGGTCTCCCGGGTGCACGGCTACGTGACCCCGGCCGACTTCGTCCGCGGCCGGTACGGCTCCCGGCCGCTGTCCCTGGTCATCGCGCTGACCGGGATCCTGGCCACCATGCCGTACATCGCGCTGCAGCTGGTCGGCATCCAGGCGGTGCTGGACGTGCTCGGCCTCGGCGGCGGGGCGAACGCCAACTGGTTCGTCAAGGACCTGCCGCTGTTCCTCGCCTTCGGCGTGCTGGCCGCGTACACCTACTCCTCCGGGCTGCGCGCCCCGGCGCTGATCGCCTTCGTCAAGGACGCCCTGGTCTACATCGTGATCATCGTCGCGGTGATCTACATCCCGATCCGCCTGGGCGGCTACGGGCACATCTTCGACGCGGCCGCGGCGCACTTCAAGGCGGCCAAGGCCGGCGGGCTGACCCTCCCCGAGAACAAGCAGTGGACCTACGCCACGCTGGGGATCGGCTCGGCGATGGCACTGTTCATGTACCCGCACTCGGTGACCGGCGTGCTGGCCTCCAAGTCCCGCAACACCGTGCGCCGCAACATGGCGATCATGCCCGCCTACTCGCTGATGCTCGGGCTGCTGGCGCTGCTCGGCTTCATGGCGATCGCGGCGGGCGTGGGCAGCGGCGTCAAGGGCTACAACTCCCAGCTGTCGGTGCCGCAGCTGTTCGCGAACATGTTCCCGGACTGGTTCACCGGCGTGGCCTTCGCCGCGATCGGGATCGGCGCACTGGTGCCGGCCGCCATCATGTCCATCGCGGCGGCCAACCTGTTCACCCGCAACGTCTACAAGGAGTGGCTCAAGCCCGCCGCCACCCCGGCCGACGAGACCCGGGTCGCCAAGCTGGTCTCGCTGCTGGTCAAGGTCGGCGCGCTGGTCTTCGTGCTCGGCATGGACAAGCAGGCCGCGATCAACCTCCAGCTGCTGGGCGGCCTGTGGATCCTGCAGACCTTCGTGGCCATCGTCGGCGGCCTGTTCACCCGCTGGTTCCACCACTGGGCGCTGTTCGCCGGCTGGGCGGCCGGCATGGGCTACGGCACCTGGACGGCGTACGGGCTGGCCAGCCCGGCCACCAAGCACTTCGGCGGGAACGCGGCCGAGATCCCCGGCATCGGCGAGCTCGGCTACATCGGCCTGACCGCCTTCGTGCTCAACCTGGCCGTCGCGGTGGTGCTCACCCTGGTGCTGCGGGCCCTCAAGGCGCCCGACGGCCCGGACGAGACCAAGCCCTCCGACTACAGCGCCGAGTCCGGCGAGGACGAGCGGGAGAACGCGCCGGAGCCCGTAGCGGCGCACTGATTGGCCGTGCGCGCGCCCTGTGATCGCGCCGCCTTCTCCGTGAACACTGGAGGAGGCGGCGCGATCATATGTATGAACAGGCGTGCACGCCGGGCACCACCAGACCGGACCGGCATCCGGCCGGAACCTGATCGACCCACGGGGAGCTCGCGGCCATGGCAGAACTCGGCACCACCCTCAACGGCCAACACCAGTCCACCCAGAGCCCGCACCAGACCACCCAGAGCCCGCACCACCACCACGTCACCACCCACCGCCCGGCGACGGCCACCCGGCTGCCGTCCGTGCTGGTCGCCACCCGGCACGGCGAGTCCACCGCCAACGTCGAGTTCCAGCTGGCCGAGGCGGCCGGCGCGCTCAGCGTCCCGATCAGCTGCCGCGACGCCGACATCCCGCTGTCCCTGCGCGGCCAGCAGCAGGCCCAGGCGCTCGGCCGCTGGTGGGCCGCGCTGCCCAGCGCCGACCGCCCGCGCAGCGTCTGGTGCTCGCCGTACGTGCGCACCGCCGAGACCGCCCGGATCGCGCTCGCCCAGGCCGCCGGGCTCGGCGCGGTGCCCGTCACCCTGGCCGTGCGCTACGACGAGCGGCTGCGCGACCGCGAACTCGGCGTCCTGGAGATGCTTCCGAAGGCCGCCATCGAGGCCAAGCACCCGGAGGAGGCCGCCCGGCGGCGCAAGATGGGCGAGCTGTACTACCGCCCGCCCGGCGGCGAGTCCTGGGCCGACGTCGCCCTGCGGGTGCGCAGCCTGCTGCGGGACGTCTGCGAGGAGGACGCCGGCCGGCCCGTCCTGCTGGTCGCCCACGACTGCACGGTGCTGATGCTGCGCTACGCGCTGGACCGGCTCACCGAACAGCAGCTCACCGCGCTCGGGCCGGTGCACAACTGCTCCACCAGCCTGTGGCGGGCCCAGGACGGGCGACTGCGGCCGGACCGCTGGAACGGCGTCGACCACCTGGCACTCGAAGGGAACTGACGGACGGTCAGCTCACGGCGGTCGCCGCGACGGACGGCCAGTTCACGGCAGTCGCCGCCGTCAGCCCGCCGCCGGGTCGGCGAAGCCGCGCCGGTAGGCCAGCGGCGTGGTGCCCAGCCGGCGGCCGAAGTGGTGCCGCAGCGCCGCCGCGTTGCCGAAGCCGCAGCGGGCGGCGATCGCGTCCACCGACTCGGTGGTCGACTCCAGCAGCCGCTGGGCCAGCAGCACCCGCTGCCCCACCAGCCAGCGGTGCGGGGTGGTGCCGGTCTCCTGCTGGAAGCGCCGGGCGAAGGTGCGCGGTGACATGTGCGCCCGGGCGGCCAGCTGCTCGACGCTCGCCTCCTGGTCCGGGTGGTGGCGCATCCAGTCCAGCAGCGGGGCCAGCGAGTCGCCGCCGCCCTCCGGCAGCGGGCGGTTCACGAACTGCGCCTGCCCGCCCTCCCGGTGCGGCGCGACCACCATCCGGCGGGCGATCGCCCGGGCCACCTCGGCGCCCTGCAGCTTGCGCACCAGGTGCAGGCAGGCGTCGATGCCGGCCGCCGTACCGGCCGAGGTGATCACCGGGTCGTCGTCCACGTACAGCACGTCCGGCTCCACCACCGTCTCCGGGAAGCGCCCGGCCAGTTCGTCGCTGTACCGCCAGTGGGTGGTGGAGCGGCGGCCGTCCAGCAGCCCGGCGGCGCCCAGCACGAAGGCGCCGCTGCAGATGGACAGCACCCGGCCGCCGCGCGCCACCACCCCGCGCAGCGCCGCCAGCAGCGGCTCCGGGTACTCGCCGCGGATGTCCGAGGCGGTGACCACCACCAGGTCCGCGGCGGCGAGCCGCTCCGGGCCGTACGGGACGTCCACCGCGAACCCGGAGTGGGTGGCGTGCGGCCCGGGACGGGCTCCGGCCAGCGCGAAGTCGTACCCGGGCAGCCCGTCCGCGGTGCGGTCCAGGCCGAACACCTCGCAGGCGACGCCCAGTTCGAAGGGGTGGACCTCCTCCAGGACCACCGTGACCACGTTCCTCAGCATGCCGCCCAGGATGCCCCGCCCGGCCGGGCGCCGGGAAGGCCCCGGGTGGCAGGATTTCGAGGCAACCCGGCGTTCCTGCCACTCGTGGGGCCCGGCACCGCCCGGCCACAGTGGTGGCCATGGAACCCGGCACCCTCGCAAGCGCACTCGGCCTGGTCGGCGCCGTCGGCGGCTTCGGCCTGCTCGGCGGCCTGATCGGCCGCGAGCTCTCCCGCGGCCCCGCCGCCGGCCGCGACAACTACCACCGCCCCGGCGGCTACCCCGCCGACCCGCACCGCGCCGACCGGCTGCACGGCACCCCGACCACCGCCCCGGCGACCCCCGCGACCCCCGCCGACCCCGCTGACCTGCCGGTCCGCCCGACCCCCGGGGCCACCGCCGTACCCGGCTCCGGCACACTGGCCGGATGGACTACCTCATCCGCCACGCCCTCCCCCGGGACTTCGAAGACGCCGGCCGGATCACCGTCGAGGCCTTCGTCGGCGACGGCTACACCAAGCCCACGAGCGGCTACGTCGAGCTGCTCCGCGACGCCGAGCGGCGCTCCCGGGAGGCCGAGCTCCTGGTCGCCGTCGACGCGGCCGACGAGCAGGTCCTCGGCTGCGTGACCTTCGCCGTCGGCGGCACCGAGTGGGCCGACATCGCCACCCCGCGGGAGGGCGAGATCCGGATGCTCGCCACCGCCGCCGCCTCCCGCGGCCGCGGCGTCGGCGAGGCCCTGGTGCGCGCCTCCGTCGCCCGCACCCGCGAACTCGGCCTGGCCGGCATGGCCTTCTCCACCCGCCCCGAGATGACCGCCGCCCACCGCGTCTACGAGCGGGTCGGCTTCCGCCGCACCCCCGAGCGCGACTGGGCGCCGTACCCGGGGATGGACCTGATGGCCTACACCATGACGTTCTGAACCATGGCGTTCTGAACCACGGCGTTCCGAGGCCGCGCGCCCGGGGCCCGCGTCACGGCTGCTTGTCGTACCCGGGCGCGACGTAGACCGTGTACTGGCCGTGGGCCCCGCTCTTCACCACGGTGGCCACCCGGTACCCGGCGGCCTTCAGGGTCGGCTGGATCTCCCGGTCGGTGGCGCCGGTCTGGGTGAAGTCCAGGACCACCACCTTCCACTCGTGCGCCGTGATCCCGGCCTGGATGGCGGGCACCCCGTTCTCCATCCGGCCGGTCCCCGGGTCCCGGCGGAACACCGCCACCAGGTCGTGCCACTGCTGCCAGTTGCTCTGCTTGCGCAGGTAGTAGGCGGGGACGTTGTAGTTCTCCACCAGGTAGCGGTCGTCGCCCTTGACGACGTACGGCGCCAGCGCCTCCACGAACTCCTTCGAGTTCGACCACTCGCCGAACATCTCCCGGCCCTGGGCCGACCCGGCCCAGGCCAGCGGGCCCACCACCAGCGCGGCCGCCACGATCCCGGCCGTGACGTGGAAGCGGCCCCGCAGCCACAGCACCGCGCGGGCCAGCAGCGCGCCCACCACCATGCACGAGAACCAGGCGCCGAAGTCCACGTGCTTCTGCAGCGACAGCCAGGTGTGGATGCGGATCTGGTTCACCGGCGCCAGCAGACCCGCCACCAGCAGCAGCGCGGCCAGCCAGAACTCCGTCCAGGCCGCACCCCCGGCGCGGCGCGCCCGCACCAGCTGGGCCAGCACCCCGACCAGCGCCACCACCAGCAGCGGGCCGACCCAGCGGGCGGCCTCCCCCGCCACGTACGAGTAGGCGTCATGGCCCGGGGCGCGCTGGAGCGTGGTGTGGTTGAAGCCGTCGACGTACCGCTGGCCGGCCGCCAGGGCCGCGGCGCCGACCGCGGCCACGAAGGTCAGCAGGACCAGCAGACCGCGCCGCCAGCGCGCCCAGGCCCGCACCGCGCCGCCCGACCCGGCCAGCACCGCGATCCCGCACACCACCGGCACCCACAGCAGCGCGGCGTACTTGGTCACCCCGGCCAGCGCCAGCAGCAGCCCGGAGCCCACCAGGCTCGGGTACCCGCCCCCAGTGGTCAGCCGGACCGCCAGGTAGGCGGACCAGGCGAGGATCGCCAGCGCCATCGCGTCGTAGGTGGCCAGGCCGCCCAGGAACTGCGTCGGGCCGAGCGCCGCGAAGGCCGCCGCCGCGCAGAAGGCCGCGAGCGAGCCGTACAGCCGCCGGGTCGCCAGGTGGACGGCCAGGGTCGCGGAGAGCATGAACGCCAGGCTCAGCAGCCGGGCGCCGTTCAGCCCGCCGGCGAAGTCCGCCAGGGCGACGACCACCGGGTAGATCAGCGGGGAGCCGGAGAAGAAGGTCTCGTACGTCGACACCGGGGTGCCGTGCCGCAGGTGCGCGATCTCCTGGTACCCGGAGTAGATGTAGGTGCCCTCGTCGATGAAGGCGGTGTTGCTGACGATCAGGTGGTACGAGAGCGCGCCCTGGACCAGCAGCACCGCCAGCAGCGGCAGCCAGTCGGCCCGCAGCGCCGGCCGCGGCGGGTGCGGCACCCGGCGCGGCCCCGGCTTGCGGCGCCGCCGGTCGGGCGCGGGCGCGGACGTCGCCGCGGCCGTGCGGTCCCGCTCGCCCACCGCCACGCCGCCGCCCGGTCGGGCCCCGGCGGGGCCCAGGACGGGCTTGCGGGTGGACTCGGGCCGGATCCAGCGGCCGTCCGCACTCATGGAAGTACTGCTCCTATCTGGGGCTCTGCGTCCGGATGCGCCCGGGTCGGGCGCCACACGCTCCGGGGCGCGCGTCGGCCACCCCGTACCGGCAGGGCGGTACGGGGTGGCCGACTGGACGCTCACGGGGCCTCAGGCCCCGGGCCGGTTCAGCCGTTGAGCCAGGCGCCGGTCGGCGGGACCGACGGGGGCGAGCTCGGGCCCGCCACGATCTTGACGACGTCGGCCTCCGGCAGCACCTGGTCCCAGGTCTGGATGTCGGCCACCGCGCCGTGCCAGGGGTCGGCCCACTGCCCGTTCGAGCTCAGCCGGCCGATCTGGAGGGTGTTGTTGCCCGACGGCTGCACCCCGGCCGACTTGGCCGAGGCCTGCGGGACGCCGTTGACGTACAGGGTGAGCGTCTGCGACGGGTCGTCGTACACCCCGGTCAGCAGCACCCACTGGTTGACCGTGGCGTCGGCCTTGGACCAGGCGATCGCCGAACCGCCGCCCGGCACCTGGACCTTGAAGTACCACTGGTCGTGCCCGTTGTTGTTGGCCCGGCCCAGCGAGTAGGCGTAGTACTGGCCGTCGCCCTGGCTGACCGCGCTGCGGTTGCCGTCCGGCTTGTCGACCAGCACCCGCGCGGAGACGGTGAAGCTCTTGCTCACGTCGAGCGCCTGGCCGGAGGTCGAGGCGAACGAGTCCGGGCCGCTGGGCAGCTTGAGGACCTGTCCGGAGAAGCCGCTCATGGTGCCCGGCTTGGCGTCCGCGCCCAGGTTCAGCTCCGGGCCCTTCTTGGCCGCCAGGGTGCCGACGGTCGGCGGGCTGGTGATGCCCTTGACCGGCGGCGCGCTGTTCGTGCCGGACGACGGGCCGGGCGCGGGGGTGGTCGCCGAGGCGACGGGCCCCGGCTTCTTGTCGCTGTCCTTCTTGTACAGCCAGTAGCCCGCACCGGCGCCGGCCAGGACCACCACGGCGGTCACCGCGCCGATCAGCTTGAGCCGGCGGCCGCGCTTGGCGGCCTTGTCGTTCCGCTCGGCCAGCGCCTCCCAGTCCGGGGTGCCGGACGAGGAGGCCGGCGGCGGGAAGCCGGGCTGCTGCTGTTGCCACTGCGGCGCGGGCTGCGGCGGCTGGGCGGCGGCGGGCTGCGCCTGCGGCGGGAACGGCTGCGGGGCGGGCTGTGGCTGGACGGGCTGCGCATGCGGCGGGAACGGCTGCGCCTGCACCGGAGCCGGCTGCGGCTGCGGCTGCGGCGCCACCGGGCCCGGCTGCACCGGGCCCGGCTGCACCGGGCCGGGCTGCACCGGGGCCGCCCCACCGGGCTGCGGCACCGGGGGCACCGGCTGGGACGCCCGGGGCGTCGGCTGCTGAGGCGGCGGGACGGGCCCGCCGGACGGCGGGCCGAAGCCGGTCGCGGGGCCGAACGCACCGCTCGGAGACTGCGGTGGCACACCGGTGGCCGGAGCGGGCCCCCCGGCCGGTGCCTGCTGCGGTGGCGGGTAGGGCTGGCCCTCGCCACTCGGTACCGGTCGATCGCTCATGGCCGGAATGCTAGGGCATCGGCCCGACCACGCCCATGGGGGGTGCGCGGACGAAACCGCGGACGAAACGACGGACGAAACGTCAGCCCCGTCGGGGCGGCGGCCAGGCCCCGGCTCACCCGACCCCGTTGTACGGGATCCGCCAGCGCTGCGAGACCACGTCCGTACACGCACGCAGCTGCGCCGACGTCCCCTCCGCGAGCGCGCCGCCCGCGGTGCCCAGGCACAGGCCCGAGTCCTGGTGCGTCAGCCGCCCGCCGGCGGTGGGCACCCAGCGCTGCCCCGGCCCGCCCGTGCACGCGGCCAGCGCGACCGAGGACCGGTCGGCGCCCGGCACCAGGCAGGACGCCCCCGCGCGCAGCGATCCGTCGTTGCCCACCGTCCAGTTGGTCGAGGAGCCCGGGTCCCCGCAGGCCCCGACGGTCACCGCGCCGCCGACCGGTCCGGCCGGGCCGCCGCCGTGCCGCAGGCAGATCCCCGGCGCCCCGGCCGGGATCTCACCGACCGGCAGGCCGGCCCGGTTGTGGAAGGCGAAGGACTCGCTGCGCAGCCCGGTGCCGCCGCTCCACACCTCGAAGCCCGCCTGCACCCGGCACAGGTAGGAACCCTTGGGGACGTACCCGCGGGCCATCGCGTCGGCGGTGAACAGCCGCAGGTTGAGCGCCCGGGTGGTGTGGGTGGGCGTGGTGCGCACATAGCTGATCACGCTGTGCGGGCCGGTGATCGGCGCCTGGAACACGTTGTACGCGGCGTCCCCGAACTGCTGGGCGTCGGCGACCTTGTCCCCGGCCGGGCGGACGCTGTCGGTGGCGTCCAGCCAGACCATCAGCTCGGCGCTCTCCCCCGGCAGGCAGTTGTCCGGGGTGGAGCCGTACCAGAGGTCGAAGGACAAGTTGAAGGAGCCGTTCACCCGGCCGTTGGCGTCCCAGTCGGCCGTCGCGTCGCCGAGCGCGCTGACCGGGACGGGCAGGCCGCTCGCGCCGGGGGCGGTGGAGACGTTGGGGTAGGCGCCCGGGGCCAGCGGGTTCTTCGGCACGAAGTCGCGGGTCCCGGACACCGTGAAGCCGGTGTCGCCCACCGGGTCCACGCAGACCGTGCCCGCGGTGTTCCACGGGTTGGGTTCGAGGATCTTCGACCCGCCGTCCAGGGCCAGCTTGGGGAAGGGGGTCTGCGGGGACGAGCACAGGCCCGCCGCCGAGGCGCCGGCCGACGGCTGCTGCTCCACCGCCCCGACATTGCCGCTGCACCCGGCCAGCAGCACGGCGACCGCACCGGACGCGGCGAGCGCCCGCAGTCTCCGCGCCGCGCGCGCGGCCGCACCGAACTCGATCTTCATCACGCTTTCCCCGAACCGTCCTCGCCCCCTGGGCGGCCAACCGTACACAAGTGCTCCACACGCACTCCCGTCGCATCACGATCGGAACTCGATATCGGTTCCGGATGGCCGACGGAAGAGGGGGGAGAGAACTCGCCGCAATCAGTCCCGTACGATCCTGGCGTCCCCCGCACAGCCCGACCGGGCAACGGCCGGCCTGCGGGGAGGGTTCAGATCAACACGGCTTCGGGGGAGTAGAGCACGTGACTGTCACCGAGAGCACGCGACTCGCGGGCAGCGGTCAACCACCCGTCTCCCGGCGCCGCAACAGGCGCTCCCCGTCCGCCCGCAACCAGTGGGGCCTGCTCCCCCAGCCGCCGGACAACACCGAGAAGTACCTGTACGCCCGCACCCACCTGTGGGTGCTGACCTGCTTCTCGCTGATCAGCTTCGCCTGCATGGTGGCCAGCGAGATCGGCCTGTTCAAGGCGACGCCGTGGTTCCTGGTGTTCACGCCGCCGCTCGCCTTCACCATCGTCTACTACCTGATATCCCGCTGGGTGCACGGCTTCAACGAGACCTTCGACCTCGCGGCGCACCGCTCGCTGGTCAAGTCCTGGCGGCCCGAGCGCTACCCGACCGTCGACGTGTTCCTGCCCGTCGCCGGCGAGCCGATCGAGGTCCTGCACAACACCTGGACCCACGTCGCCCGGCTGCGCGACCAGTACCCGGGCGAGGTCACGCCGTACGTCCTCGACGACAGCAACAGCCCCCAGCTCGCGCAGATGGCCGTCGACTTCGAGTTCGTCTACGGCACCCGCGACAAACTCGGCTGGTTCAAGAAGGCCGGGAACCTGCAGTTCGGATTCCGCAACTCCGACAGCGACTACATCCTCATCCTGGACGCCGACTTCGCGCCCCGGCCGGACCTGCTGGACGAGATGCTCCCCTACATGGCGGCCAACCCCCGCCTCGGGATCGTCCAGTCCCCGCAGTTCTTCCGCATCCTCGACTCGCAGAACTGGATCGAGCGCGGCGCGGGCGCCGTCCAGGAGCTGTTCTACCGGACCGTCCAGGTCTCCCGGCAGCGCAACGACGGCGCCATCTGCGTGGGCAGTTGCGCGATCTACCGGCGCGCCGCGCTGGAGGAGAACGGCGGCACCACGCTGATCGGCCACTCCGAGGACGTGCACACCGGCTTCGACCTGCGCAGCCTCGGCTGGGACCTGCAGTACATACCCGTCGCCCTGGCCACCGGGGTCTGCCCCGACAACGTCGGCGGCTTCTTCAACCAGCAGTACCGCTGGTGCACCGGCTCGATGAGCCTGCTCGGCAGCCGGAAGTTCTGGAAGACCAAGCTGCGGCCGGTCACCCGCGCCTGCTACCTGTCCGGGTTCTTCTACTACATCCACACCGCGCTGTTCACCGTCGTCTCGCCGCTCGTCCCGATCGTCCTGCTGCTCGCCCGCCCCGACCTGGTCCGCTGGCAGAACACCGCCCTGGTGCTGCCCGGCCTGCTCTACGCGACGGTGATCTTCCCGCTCTGGCACCGCAACCCCTACCGGCTGGAGGCCTGGGCCGCCCGCATGATGTACGGCTGGGCGCACGTCTTCGCCATCTGGGACATCGTGCGCCGCGAGCGGATGGCCTGGCAGCCGACCGGCTCCACCGGCGCCAAGAAGAACAAGACCCGGCGGTTCTGGATCGGCGTGATCGTCTGGGGCGGCGGGACCGCCCTGCTCTGGGTGGGGGTGAGCATCTGGCGGATGCTGACCATGGGCCCGCTGAACTTCGCCCTCGTCCTCGCCTCCGGGCTCTTCTACGCCACCATCGTCGGCCGGGTCCTGGTCCAGCCGCGCCCCACGGAAGCAGTGTGATCACCATGACCGCCCACCCCCGACGGACCGGTGTGCTCCGTCGCCGGCTGGCGCTCCCGCTGCTGACCGCGGCCCTGCTGCTGCTCACCGCCTGCGGACCGGAGGACCCCGGCTTCGCGCTCCAGGCGGACCCCGCCCGGCCCGCGCCGACCGCCACCGGCCCCGGCGCCACCCCGGGCGCCCCCGGCACCCCCGCGCCCAAGGCGGTCGCCGCGGACGTCCCGTACGACGTCACCCCGCTGCTCAAGCCGAACCGCAAGTACCTGGGCGTCGCCCTGCCCGACGTCCCCGCCTCGATGGACGCCCTGCCCGGCTACACCGCCGCGATCGGCAAACAGCCCAACGTCCTGGCGTACTACGCCCATTGGCAGGGCGGCTTCGACACCGCCGGGGTGCGCCGGATCCACGACGCCGGGGCCCTGCCGTTCATGGCCTGGGAGCCGTACGACCACTCGCTCGCCTCGATCGCGGCCGGCGACACCGACGGCTACGTGCGCGGCGTGGCCAAGGCCGTCGCCAAGCTCAACCTGCCGATCGCCATCAGCATCGCCCACGAGATGAACGGCGACTGGTACCCGTGGGGCCGCAAGTCGGCCAGCCCCCAGGACTTCGTCGCGGCCTGGCGCCACGTCCACGACATCTTCGACAGCGCCGGCGCGACCAACGTGATCTGGGTCTGGAGCCCCAACATCACCCTCCCCGCGCCCAACACCCGCCTCGCGCCGTACTACCCCGGCGACAGCTACGTCGACTGGGCCGGCATGACCGGCTACTTCACCCGCACCGACCCGGACGTCTTCGACGAGCTGTACGGGCCGACGATGGCCGAGATCCGCGCCTTCTGCAAGAAGCCCTTCTTCATCAGCGAGACCGCGGCCGAACAGGGCAAACACCAACGCGCCGACACCGACCAGCTGTTCTCCGGGCTGGAGGCGCACGACGACATCGTCGGCTTCATCTGGTTCAACATGGTCAAGCGGGCGGACTGGCGGGTCGAATCCGTCCCGGACACCCTGGCCACCTTCAAGAAGCGCGTGTCCGACCCCCGCTACGGCTTCGACATCCGGAACCCACGATGAGCGCAGATCCCGAGTCCTTCCCGACCCGCCCCGGCGCCGCCGAGGAGCCGGCCATGGACGTGTTCGCACCCCGTCGGGCGCCCGGCGGCGGGCGCCGCCGGGCGGGCGGTGCCGCGCCTGCGACAGGTGCCGCGCCTGTGGCGGGTGCCGGTGCCGCGACCGGTGCCGGTGCCGCCCCTGCGTCCGGTGCCGTGGCCGTGGACAACCCCGACGGCATCGAGCTGGCCCCGTACTCCATCCCCCAGGTCCCCGCGATCGGCTGGGACCCGGCCTCCAGCCCCCGGCGCCGCTGGATCGCCCGCGGCCTGCTCGGCGCCGTCCTGGCCGTCCAGGCCGCGCTCTCGCTGCGCCTGCTCGCCGCCGCGCACCCCGACGAGGCCGCCGCCATGGTCGCCGGGCGCCAGCAGCTCGCCCACCTCCTGCACGGCACCCCGGTCACCACCGACCTGATCGACCGCGTCCCCGGCTCCCCGTGGCTCTACCCGCCGCTGGCCGGCGCCGCCGCGAACGCGGACGGCATCTGGGGCACCCGGCTGCTCAGCCTCGGCTTCGGCCTGCTCACCACGGTGCTGCTGTACTCGCTGACCCGGCGGCTCTTCAACGAACGCGTCGCGATCTGCGGCATAGCCGCCTACGCCGTGCTGCAGTCCACCGTCGTGGGCGGCTTCTACGGCGCCCCCGAGTCCCTGGCCGTCCTGCTGGTCGCCCTCGCGGCCTGGCTCACGGTGTTCACCGCCCGGCGCTCCCCGGCGCTGGTCCTGACCGCCGCCCCGGCCCTCGCGCTGGCCTGCGCGGTCGCCTACTCGGCGATCCTCGCCGTGCCCGCGCTGGTGGTCCTGGCCCTCGCCGTCGCCCGGCCGCACCGTCGGCCCGGCCCGGCCGCCCTGCGCGCCCTGCTGCTGGCCGTCGGGACGACGCTCCTGCTGCTGCCGTACGGCCTGCTGGGGAAGGTCGTGGGCTGGTCCCCGTCGTCCGGCGCCGCCCCCGGTTCGGCCGGCTCGATCCTGCTCGGCACCCTCCAGTGGGCCGGCCTGTTCACCGTCCTCGCGGTGGCCGGCACGGTCTCGTACGCGCGCCGCGAGCAGCTGACCGAGCACGAGTCCCCCGAGGGCGACCGCGTCGCCCCCACCCGCGCCCAGCGGGCCCTGCTCGGGGCCGTGCTGACCGCCACCGCGCTGCTGGTTCCCGCCGTCCACCTGTGGACCGGCACCTCCGGCGCACTGTTCCGCCACCTCGGCTACGGCATGCTGCTCGCCGCCCCGATCGCGGGCCTCGGCCTGACCCGGCTGGTCGGAGCCCACTTCCGCCACCCCCAGCTGGGCATCCTGGTCTGGGTCGCGCTGCTGGCCCTCGGCATGGAGCAGTCCGCCCTGCGCTACCAGAACGGGCCCGACTCCGGCCGCCTGCTGGCCGTCCTGCGGGCGCACGCCGTGCCCGAGGGCCACTACCTCACCGAGGTCGACGGACTCGCCGAGTACTACCTGGGCGGCGTCAGCAGACCCGAGCAGTGGGTCTCGGCCCGGGCCGGCACGGACTACCGCGACGGCGCCGGGAAACAGCACCACGGCGTGGACGGCAGCACCGCCGCGATCCGGGACGGCTGGTTCACCGTGGTCGTCCTCGACAGCACCGCGCCGGAGGCCACCGACCGGGCGCTGAGCGCCGCGCTGAACACCGGCGGGCAGTACCGGCTGATCGCCCAGTTCACCTCCCCGACCGGCGATTCGAGCACGTACAAGGTGTACCTGAAGCACTGACGGGCCGTCGGGACCGTCGGCGCGCGCGACACGACAGGCACAACATGTGGTGCCGCCACAGCCTGCCGCCACTACATGTATGCTCGCTTCTGCTGTCGATGCAGGGGAACCCGGTGGGAATCCGGGACTGCCCCGCAGCGGTGTGCGGGCGGCTCCAGCAGCCGTACCGCGAGTCCGAGTACCTGCCGAACAGCGTGCGCCACGGCCCTCCCGCAGAGGCCGCGCCAAGCACCAGCACCACCCCTCCGGGCCTCGCGGGCGGGCCGGGGAGACACCTCGCGCGACGCTTTTTGCGTTCGCGCCGTGCTCCCCTGCCCAGATCGGCCCGGTGACCCCGATCACCGCCGCACGATCGCCGCCAGGAGAGAGCGCCTTGACCACCGCTGCCTCAGTCACCCTGCCCGCCCAGGGCTCCGGTACCGCCTTCACCGACCCGACGGTCTCCGACCCCGGCGGTGCTCTCCTGCGGCTGCTCACCGACCGCAGCGTCGACCTCACCGAGGTCGACCCCGGCCACGTCGCCGCCGCCGCGCTGCGCGGCCGCCACGCCGGCTCGGACTTCGCCGAGCTGCGCGGGCTGGCCGTGGACGCCGCCGCGTCGATGATCGCCGAGGACCCCCAGTACTCGAAGCTGGCCGCCCGCCTGCTCGCCCTGGAGATCGTCGACGAGGCGAACAGCCAGGGCTCGACCTCCTTCTCCGCCTCGATCGCCGTCGGCCACGCCGAGGGCCTGATCGGCGACACCACCGCCGCCTTCGTCGCCAAGCACGCCGAGGCCCTCGACGCGCTCATCGACACCAAGGGCGACGACCGCTTCGAGTACTTCGGCCTGCGCACCGTCCAGTCCCGCTACCTGCTGCGCCACCCGATCACCCGCAAGGTCATCGAGACCCCGCAGCACTTCCTGCTCCGCGTCGCCTGCGGCCTGGCGGTCGGCGACTCCGAGCAGTCGGTGCGCGAGGTGTCCGAGCTGTACGGCCTGATGAGCCGCCTGGAGTACCTGACCTCCTCGCCGACGCTCTTCAACTCCGGCACCCGGCACCCGCAGATGTCCAGCTGCTACCTGCTGGACTCGCCGCTGGACAACCTGGACTCGATCTACAACCGCTACGCGCAGATCGCCCGCCTCTCCAAGCACGCCGGCGGCATCGGCCTGTCCTACTCGCGCATCCGCTCGCGCGGCAGCCTGATCCGCGGCACCAACGGCAAGTCCAACGGCATCGTCCCGTTCCTGCGCACCCTCGACTCCTCGGTCGCCGCCGTCAACCAGGGCGGCCGCCGCAAGGGCGCGGCCTGCGTCTACCTGGAGACCTGGCACGCCGACATCGAGGAGTTCCTGGAGCTCCGCGACAACACCGGTGAGGAGGCGCGCCGCACCCACAACCTCAACCTGGCCCACTGGATCCCGGACGAGTTCATGCGCCGCGTGAACGCCAACGCCGAGTGGTCGCTGTTCTCCCCCGCCGACGTCCCCGAGCTGGTCGACCTGTGGGGCGCCGACTTCGACGAGGCCTACCGCAAGGCCGAGCTGGCCGGCAAGGCCGTCCGCACCATCCCGGCGCAGACCCTCTACGCCCGCATGATGCGCACCCTCGCGCAGACCGGCAACGGCTGGATGACCTTCAAGGACGCCTCCAACCGCGCCGCCAACCAGACCGCGCTGCCCGGCCGCACGGTGCACTCCTCCAACCTGTGCACCGAGATCCTGGAGGTCACGGACGACTCCGAGACCGCCGTCTGCAACCTGGGCTCGGTCAACCTCGGTGCCCACGTGGCGCTTGACGCTCGCGCCGATGATCTGGTCAACGCGATGGACTGGGAGCGCCTCGACGCCACCGTCCGCACCGCCGTGACCTTCCTCGACCGCGTGGTGGACATCAACTTCTACCCGACCACCGAGGCCGGCACCTCCAACTCCCGCTGGCGGCCGGTCGGCCTCGGCGTGATGGGCCTCCAGGACGTCTTCTTCAAGCTGCGGATCGACTTCGACTCCGCCGAGGCCGCCCGCCTGTCCACGCTGATCGCCGAGCGCATCATGCTCACCGCCTACGAGCGCTCCGCCGACCTGGCCGAGCAGCTCGGCCGCCACGAGGCCTACGGCGAGACCCGCGCCGCCCGCGGCGAGCTGCACATCGACCACTTCCCGACGGCCGCCCCGCAGTGGACCGACCGCTGGACGGCGCTGCGCGCCCGCATCGCCGAGACCGGCCTGCGCAACTCGCTGCTGCTCGCGATCGCCCCGACCGCGACCATCGCCTCCATCGCCGGCGTGTACGAGTGCATCGAGCCGCAGGTGTCCAACCTGTTCAAGCGCGAGACCCTGTCGGGCGAGTTCCTCCAGGTCAACCCGTACCTGGTGCGCGAGCTCAAGGAGCTCGGCGTCTGGGACCAGCAGACCCGCGACTCGCTGCGCGACGCCAACGGCTCGGTGCAGGAGCTCGGTTGGCTGCCCGCCGAGGTCCGCTCGCTGTACCGCACCGCGTGGGAGCTGCCGCAGCGCGCCCTGATCGACCTGGCCGCGGCCCGCATGCCGTACCTCGACCAGAGCCAGTCGCTCAACCTGTTCATGGCCGCGCCGACCATCGGCAAGCTCAGCTCGATGTACGCCTACGCGTGGAAGGTCGGTCTCAAGACCACCTACTACCTGCGCTCGCGCCCCGCGACCCGGATCGCCCAGGCCGCCTCGGGCACCGCCCGCGCCGCCGCGCCCGTGCCGGTCAACACCCCCACGCTCACCCCCGAGGAAGAGGCCGCGCTGGCCTGCTCCCTGGAGAACCCCGAGTCCTGCGAGGCCTGCCAGTAATGACTGCCGACGACCGCAAGATGCTGCTCGACCCCGGCTTCGAGCTGACCCTGCGCCCGATGCGCTACCCGTCGTTCTACGACCGGTACCGCGACGCGATCAAGAACACCTGGACCGTCGAGGAGGTGGACCTGCACTCCGACGTCGCCGACCTGGCGAAGCTCAGCGAGGGCGAGCGCCACCTGATCGGCCGCCTGGTGGCGTTCTTCGCGACCGGTGACTCGATCGTCGCCAACAACGTGGTGCTGAGCCTCTACAAGCACATCAACTCCCCGGAGGCGCGGCTGTACCTGTCGCGCCAGCTGTTCGAGGAGGCCGTGCACGTCCAGTTCTACCTGACGCTGCTGGACACCTACCTTCCGGACCCGGAGGACCGCAACGCGGCCTTCGCCGCGGTGGAGAACATCCCCTCCATCCACCAGAAGGCCCAGTTCTGCTTCAAGTACATGAACGCGGTCGACCACATCGACTCGCTGCAGACCAAGGAAGACCGGCGGGCCTTCCTGCTGAACCTGATCTGCTTCGCGGCGTGCGTCGAGGGCCTGTTCTTCTACGGCGCGTTCGCCTACGTGTACTGGTTCCGCTCGCGCGGCCTGCTGCACGGTCTCGCGACCGGCACCAACTGGGTGTTCCGCGACGAGTCCATGCACATGGACTTCGCCATGTCGGTCGTGGACACCGTCCGCGAGGAGGAGCCCGACCTCTTCGACGACGAGATGGCCAAGCAGGTCACCGAGATGCTGGAGGAGGCCGTCGAGGCCGAGCTCCAGTTCGCCCAGGACCTCTGCGGTGACGGCCTCGCGGGCATGAACACCGACTCCATGCGCCAGTACCTGGAGGCCGTGGCCGACCAGCGCCTCGCGCGACTCGGGATGCCGATCCGCTACGGGTCGACCAACCCGTTCGGGTTCATGGAGCTCCAGAACGTCCAGGAGCTGACCAACTTCTTCGAGCGCCGGGTGTCGGCCTACCAGGTCGCGGTCGAGGGTTCGGTCTCCTTCGACGACGAGTTCTAAGACAAGGTCATCCAGCACACAGCGGAGCCGCCGTACTGGCGGCTCCGCTGTGTGCTGTCCGGCGCTCAGGGGGAGTAGCCCAGGCATGCCCAAGCTCCAACAGCGTGTGATCGACGGCCCGTTCGGACCGATACAGATCAGCCACGACCGCTGGCCGTCCGTCATAGCCCGGGTAGAGGTCTCGGGGATCCCCACCGTCACGGTGGTACCCGACCGCGACCACGGCGCGATGAACATGGGCGGCCACACCATCCCGACCAGCCGAACCCGCAACCGCACGCGGACCGCTGTCGTCGGCGACCGCACCTACGAACTGCGACCCAGGGGCCTGCGCCGGGCGGAGCTGCGCCGCAACGGCACCCTCATCGCCCACGCCCGCGGAAGCTTCCGGTCGTACGCCCCGGGCAACACCATCCCCGGCCTCAACGCCAAGGTCACCTGGTCCCAAGGCATCGACCCGACAGATGTCGCAGTCGCCCAAGCCATGGTCCTCGCCTTCGGCGCCGGCGCCCCGGGCATCATCCTGCGGACCATCTTCTTCTGGTACGACAACCTCACCTGAGCAAACAGCGGTGCCCCACCCGGGGCACCGCTGTCACATCAGTCGGCCAGAAACTCCCCACCCTTGACCCCGGCGAGGAAGGAAGCCCTCGCTCCGGCCCGCCTCCCCCACCTCCGAAACCGGCCGAGGCCTGTTCCTCGTCCAGGAGTTGGCCTCCCAGTGGGGCTGCTGCCCGCGCAGGGGCGGCATCGGCGAGTTCATCTGGTGCCACATCACCGCGCCCGCCGCCGAGGCCGCCGCGTGAGCCCCGCCCGGGCCGGGATCGCGGGCATCATGCTGCCCACCGGGACTTCCTCCGCCTCTGCATCAGCCCGGGCGGCGGCGACGGTGTCGCCCACTGCCTCGCCCGCAGCGGCCGCTGGTCCGTCACCCTCTACATCGGCGACATGACCGACTGGACCGCCCACCCGATCACCATCACCACCCGCCACCACCCCTGAACTCCCGTGCTCATTCCTGCACGTGGTAGCTGACGTGGTACCGGGCCGCGATGGGGTTGATCTTCGCGGGGTCCAGTTCACCGTCGGTGAGGACCGCGGGCCCTGCCTCGATCAGGTCCTCGACGTAGTGCTCCCACCCGCCGGGCGAGGAGATCTGCAGGACTCGCGGGGGCGGGTCGGAGGCACGGCGCAGGGCGTGCGGGACGCCGTGGGGCAGGAGGACGAAGGTCCCCTTCGGCGCCGAGTGCGTCCGGTCGTCGAACTCGATTTCGAGGACGCCGTCCAGCACGTAGATGCATTCGTCCGCCTGGTGGTGGGTGTGCCGCGGGATGTCCTTCGCCACGGTCACCTCCAGCAGCGAGAGCCGGCCCTCCGTGTCGTCGGCCATCGCCTTGACGGCGAACGCGGGTGGCAACGGGATCCGCCCCGGCCGGGCGGCTCCGGGCTCCAGCAGGATGAAACGGTCTTCGGGCATGGCTGCAGACCCTCCTCGCATGGCACAATCGGAACCGGAATCCGATTCCGGATAAGGGTAGGCGGAGGAGCACTCGGATTGTCAACGCCATCGACACCAGACGACCGCAAGCCACGTGCCGACGCGGAGCGCAACCGCGCCCGCGTACTGGCGGCTGCGCGTGCCCTGTTCGAGGAGAGGGGCGACGAGGTTCAGATGCCCGAGGTGGCACGCGCCGCCGGAGTGGGCATCGGCACCCTGTACCGGCATTTCCCGAATAAGCAGGCCCTCGTGGAGGCCGCAGCGGAACACCGCTTCGCCGAGATCCTGGAGTTCGCCCGCACCGACTGCCTGCGCGACCCCGGGTCAGGTACGGGGCTGGCCCGGTATCTCCGCCATGTCGGTCGGATGCTGGCCGAGGACCACGGACTGTCCGCCACCGTCGCGGCAGCCGTGGGCTCGTCGGCACCCAGAGGGGAGATGCTGGCGCAGCTCGAAGTCGCGGTCGGAGCACTGATCGACCAGGGCCGGGCCGCCGGAACCCTCCGGGAGGACCTCACCGTGCGGGACGTCTACATGCTCGTAGGCGGCCTGTCCGCGATCGTCCGCACCGGCAGCGGCGACTGCGACCGCTTCATCGACCTCACCCTCGACGGCCTGCGCCCACGCGGGACCACCAGTCCGTGACCCAGCCTCCGCCAGCTGTAACGCGGCAAGCGGGACCAACGCACCCGTGCACAGGAAGTCGGCGGGCCCGACTTCCTATGCGCCGCCCTACTCGCCCCCGCAGGGCAAAACTTGGTCCCTCAGAGCGCGAAGCGGACGTCCGTCAGCCGTTCCGACAGCTCCCAGAGCCGCCGGGCCGTCTCTGCGTCGGTCGCCCTCGGGGCGAGGCGCACGGCCTTCGGGGCGCCGCGTAGCTCCCCCATGCCGCTCGGGCCGATGAACTGCCCGCCGACCGCCTCAGGGGCGGTGGCGGCGAAGAGTTGGGGCAGCGCGCCCCGGGCCGGGGTCTGGGCGAGCGGGGTCAGGAGGCGGCCGAAGAGCAGCTTCACCGGGCCGACCGAGCCGGCCTGGATGTTGGTGGCGGCGTACCCGGGGTGGGCGAGCAGGCTGCGGACCGGGCTGCCGGCGGCGGCGAGGCGCCGGTGGAGCTCCCAGCCGAAGACGGCGTTGGCGAGCTTCGACTGGTTGTAGTGACCCATCGGCGAGTACGTCCGCTCACCGCCGAGGTCCTCGAAGGAGATCCGCCCCTGCCGGTGGTTGGCCGAGCTCACCGTGACCACCCGCGGATCGCGCCCCTCCGCCAGCAGGTCGAGCAGCAGCCCGGTGAGCGCGAAGTGCCCGAGGTGGTTGGCGGCGAACTGGAGCTCGTGCCCCTGGGCGCTGAGTGTGCGCGGCGGGGCCAGCACGCCCGCGTTGTTGACGAGGACGTCCGGGCGCAGGCCGTCCGAGCGCAGCCGCTCGGCGAAGGCGCGGACGGAGTCGAGGTCGGCCAGGTCGAGGCGGCGCACCTCCAGGGACGCCCCTGGTTGCTCGGCGGTGATCTCCGCGACCGCGCGCCGTCCCTTGGCCTCGTCGCGGACGGCGAGGATCACCCGCCCGCCCCGACGGGCCACGGCGCGGGTGGTCGCCAGCCCGAGGCCGCTGTTGGCGCCGGTGACGACGAACAGCCGCCCTGCCTGGTCCGGAATCCGTTCGACGCCCCACGCCTGATTCTTCGTCATGCGCCACACTCTGTCCAGACTGTCACCAAGTGTCAAGACCGACTCCAAGAGCCAACCACGACCCCACGTGTAGCATCCAGAGCATGACCACCCTCCCCGCCCCGAGCCTGGCCGAACGCAAGCGCCGGCTCGTCGCCGACGAGCTGACCAAGGCCGCGCTGAGCCTGTTCGCCGAGCACGGGTTCGACGCGGTCACGGTCGACGAGATCGCGGCCGCCACCGGCATGTCCAAGCGGACGTTCTTCCGCTACTTCGCCTCCAAGGAGGACGTGGTCGTCCGCTTCCTGGCGGACCTGGGCAGCGGCATGCGCGCCGAACTCGCCGGGCGGCCCGCCGGGGAGAGCCCCTCCACCGCCCTGCGGAACACCGTCTGGGCCGCCATCGACGCCTGCGCCGGCCACTCCGAGCAGACCCTGCGCGTGGTCCAACTGATCCTCGGCACACCCGCGTTGCGCGGCCGCTTCCTGGAGCACCAGTCGCAGTGGCGCGAGCAGCTGGCCGCCGAGCTCGCCGACCGCCTGGGAGTGGATCCCGCGACCGGCCTCCACTCCAGGATGGCCGCCGGCATGGCCCTGACCGCCTTCGACGTCGTGCTCCAGTGCTGGAGCGCGAGCGGCGGCGCGGCGGACCCGGCCGCCCTGACCGACCAGGCCTTCGCCGCCATCGCCCCGGCCCTCGACGCCACCCCGCGCTAGCGACCGTCGCGGGCCGCGCGCCCACCCCGCGCCAGCGCCGGCCGCGCGCCGCCCGTCCGACTGAACTCCCGAGCCACACCGGCATCACACGCATACGCACGACCACACCCCCGCTACGGTCCGGCGCACAGCCGAACGAAAGGGGTCCCCCGTGACGACCGGAATCCTCGACTACGAGAGCGACGCGATCGCCCAGCTCATGAGCATGGCGGAGGAGGACTGGACCGAGCAGGAGCTCAAGGACGCCCTCCAGCGGGCGATCATGCTGGAGGTGTCGACCATCCCGCCGTACGCCACCGCCCTGTGGTCGATCACCGCCCAGAACGACGGCCAGCCGGTCCGCGGCACCATCCACGACATCATCTTCGACGAGATGACGCACTTCGGACTGGTCTGCAACATGCTCACCAGCATCGGCGGCACCGTCGTCCTGACCGACCCGCTGACCGTCCCCAAGTACCCGGGCGAGCTGCCCGGCGGCGTCAACCCCGGCCTGGTCGTCTACCTCAGCGGGCTGACCCGCGAGTCGGCCGGGCTCTTCGCCGACATCGAGAAGCCCGAGAACCCGCTCGCCTTCGCCGCCGACGGCAACACGATCGGCGCCTTCTACCAGCGCATCGCCGACGTCTTCCCCAAGTACGCCCACCTGCTCACCGGCCAGCGGCAGGTGAAGTTCTCGCTCGGCACCAACCGCGACATCGTCGCGATGAACACCATCGACGACGTGCTCAAGGCGATCCACGTCATCCAGACCCAGGGCGAGGGCACCACCGCCTCCCCGGCGGACCCGTTCCCCAGCGCCCCGGGCGAACTCGCCCACTACTACGCCTTCAAGGAGATCGCCGTCGGCAAGAAGCTCGTCCAGAACCCCACGACCAAGACGTGGGAGTTCACCGGCGCCGACGTCCCGCTGCCGGACACCTCCCCGGTCGCCCGGGTGCCCAGGGGCGGCTGGCCCCGCCAGGGCGACCCCGACTCGCCCGACCAGCCCACCGCCAAGCTGCTGGACGCCTTCAACCAGCACTACGGCGACATGCTGCGCGCCCTCGAACACGCCTGGGGCGACGACCCGTCCCAGATCGGCACCGCGATCGGCCTGATGGGCCAACTGCGGGACACGGCCCAGCAGATCGTCGGCGTCAAGCTGCCCGCCGACCCCCGCTTCACCTACGGCCCGGAGTGGCTCCTGGGGTGACCGCACGGCGGCGGGGCCGGCGCGGACAGCTCCGCACCGGCCCCGCCGCCCTGCTCAGCGCGCCGCGCTCACCGCGCCGCGTTCACCACACCACCGGCAGCCGCTCCGGCAGCCGCTTGATGAACCCCGGCCGCCAGGCCAGCTGTTCGGCCGGAACCGCGAGCCGTAGGCCCGGCAGCCGCTCGACGAGTACGGCGAGGGCGATCTCGGCGTGGGTGCGGCCGAGCGCCGAGGCCGGGCAGAAGTGCCGACCCGCACCGAAGGCGAGGTGCGGGTTGCTCAGCCGGTCGAAGTCGATCCGCTCCGGGTCCGGGAAGACCGCCGGGTCGTAGTTGGCGCCCTCGACCAGGACGAGCACCAGCTCGCCCTCCTTCACCAGCACCCCGCCCAGCCGTACGTCGGCGAGCGCGAGCCGCGGCAGGGCGTCGCCGATGGACAGGTTCACCCGCAGCAGCTCGTCGACCGCACGCCCGATCAGGCCCGGTTCCCGCCGGAGCCGGTCGGCGAGTTCGGGCCGTTCGCACAGGTAGACGACGGCGTTCAGCAGGAACGACGAGGTCGAGACCGCGCCCGCGCCGAACAGCGACAGCGCGACGGTGGCGAGCAGTTCGTTATCGACCCGATCGGAGGCGTCCGGGGAGCGGCGCAACGCGGCGAACCGGCCGAGCAGGCCGTCCACCGGTTCCGGGTCCGCGGTGAGCCGCCCGAGCAGGTGGTCGAGGTCCTTGTACCAGTTGGGGGCCGCGCCCGCGAAGGGCACCGGACTGGTGAGGAAGGCGATGTCGATGCCGGCCATCAGCCGCCGCCCGTCGTCGGCCGGGATGCCGAGCAGCCGGCAGTGCAGTGCGGCGGAGTAGGGGTCGGCGAAGCCGCCCCGGAGTTCGCCGGGGGCGCCCTGGGCGGTGAGTTCGTCGATCAGCCGGTGGGCCTCGGCCTGGAGCCAGCCGTCGAGCCCCCGGTCGGCCCGCGGGGAGAGGGTCTTCATGACGGCGTCGCGCAGTCCGGCGCTGTTGATGTTGCCCATGTTGTTGACCACCTCGGGCGGGATGGTCAGCGCGTACTGGCGGGGGACGCCGGGGTTGGCGGTGTCCTTGAGGCTGAACCGCTCGTCCTCCAGGACCTGCTTGGCCAGCGCGTAGCTGCTGACCAGCCAGGCCGGATCGCCGGTCAGGGTACGGACCCTGGCGATCGGGGTCTCCTCCCTCAGCCGGTTCGCCTCGGCGGGCAGGACGTCGCCCCGGCGGGAGAGCGGGAAGGCGATGTCGGTGGTCGGCGGGTGGGTCACGGTCACGGTCGTGCTCACGGTCGTGCTCACGGGCGTTGCTCCTCGGGGAAGTTCGGCAGTCCGGACGATCGACTACGCGGGCACAGCGGCTTCAGCGGCCTCGACGGCATCAACCGCTCCGACGGCTTCGGCGACCGCGACGACCTCGACGGCCTCGACGGCGGAGGACGCCGCCGCCGGCCGGATCACCGCGTACGCCTGGCCGGCCGCGGCGCGCAGGCCTTCGTCCCGGCCGAACAGGACGGGCGTGAGCGGGAGTTGCAGGTGGTAGCAGCTGACCGAGGAGTCCACGCCGAGCAGCGCCGGGGTGTCCAGGAAGAACGGCAGTTCGGCGACGATGTACCGGACCCCTGCGGCGAGTTGGGGTTCGCTGGGGGCCAGGCCCTCGTCCAGCCGGGCGGCCAGGAAGCCGCGGGCCATGCCCTCGGCGGCCTCGCGGAACTCCCGGTCGGTCCGGAGCGCGTCGACGGCCCGCCGGTGCAGCCGCTGGTAGGCGCGGTCGCCGGTGAAGGAGGAGAGGGCGTGCACCCGGACGTCGCCCGGCCGGCCGGCCTCCTCGACTCCCCGCTCGATCCGGCGCGCGGTGGCCTTGACCTCCTTGAGGGCCCGGCGCTCGGCGTGTTCGGGGGCGTAGCCGAAGGTCTCGAACTGGGCACCGACGAACAGGTCGGCGAAGACGATGTCGATCCGCTCGAAGAACTCCCGCCCCCACCCGATGAGTTCGGTGATCCGCCGGGCGCTGAAATAGCTGTTGCCGGGGCTGACGCCGATGAGCAGGTGTTCCCCGCGCCGCCAGATCTCCTGGCAGCGGCGGGAGTACGGAAGTGCCTCGTATCCGCCTGACGGAATCGCTATCGGGCGTTCGCCCCGGAGGGTTTCGCGCATGCCTTTTGCCTCCACATCACAGCAGTGGTCACGGGAAGGGCGTTCATGGGGATGTGGGGGAATCGCAGAGGTGCACGGCGGGTGGGGGGAGTTCACCCGGAGTGCCGTGTGCACCTGGTGGGGCTGCGGCGACCTGAAACTACCGCTGCCGCGCGGGAGCTCCGCAAGTCCCGTACGGGGGATGGCGAAATGTGATCACCGAGCGGCCGAAATCCATGTGAACCGCCACCCGGGAAACGTGTTCACGAAGATTTCTTCGACGACTGCCGAATACCGCCCGGACGACTCCTCAGGCCAGTGTGAAATCCTCCAACATCCCTCGGGAAAAGGGAATGCGTTTCGGAAGATACGCCCCCCGGAAACCGCGAAGGCCGGTGCGGAAGATCCGCACCGGCCTTCGCCGACCACCGCTCAGCCGTTACTCGTTCGGCACCGTCGCGTACTTCGCGGTGCCCTCGGCCATCTGCTTCAGGGCGTCCTTGCGGTCCCGCTTCGACAGCTTGTCGATGTAGAGGGTGCCGTACAGGTGGTCGGTCTCGTGCAGCAGGCAGCGGGCGAAGAAGCCGGTGCCCTCGACGCGGATCGCCGTGCCGTCCTTGTCGACGCCGGTCACGGCCGCGTAGTCGGGGCGCGCCAGCTCGGCGTAGGCGGTCGGGACGGACAGGCAGCCCTCGTTGCTGTCGTCGAGCACGCGGCGCCGGTCGGCCGGGTACTCCTCCAGCTTCGGGTTGATCACGTGGCCGATGTGGCGCACGCCCTCGTCGTCCGGGCAGTCGTAGACGAAGACCTTGAGGTCGACGCCGATCTGGTTGGCGGCCAGTCCGACACCCTCGGCGGCGTACATCGACTGGAACATGTCGTCGATCAGCGTGGACAGTTCGGCGTCGAACGCGGTGACGTCCTTGACCTCGCGGTGCAGGACGGGGTTGCCGACCACGGTGATCGGACGCGCGGTGCCCTTGGTGAGGTCAGGCTCCTCACCGATCACCTTCGCGGGGGCCTCGGCCGCCGCTCCCTCCACGTCGTGCTCGTGCTGGTGGTCGTGCTGCTCCGCCATTGTCTTCCGCTCCCATAGGTCTACGCGTACCTCACCAGGGTACTCAGCGGGCTCAGCAGACCTCTTCGAGATCCCGGTAAGCCCTGGTCGCGGGGGCGGCCGCGACCCAGCGGTCCAGCAGGGTGCGGACCAGGTTCGCCGGGGCGGCGAGGCCGCACTCGCGCTCGACCAGCCAGGACATCCCGGCCGCGCCGCCCTGGCTGAGGTGGCTGAGGTGCCCGGGGTGGGCGGCGTCGCCGTCGTCGTGGGGGTCGTGGTGGGCGACGATGCCGTCGTCGGAGGCCATCCGGCTCTCCGAGCAGGCGCGGCACAGCAGCCGCACCGAGGAGGTCCAGTCCTCGGCGGCGTAGCCGGCGTCGGCGACCAGCCGCTCCAGCGCGTCCCGGTCGCCGGCGGTGGCCGCCTGCAGCAGCACCACGTAGGTCGGCACCGGGGAGGGCGCCCAGAGCTCGATCTCGTCGAAGACGGGGTACGCGACGCCGTCGGTGACCCGTTCGCCGTGCGGGGCGCCGTCGTGCAGCACCACCTCGCCCCAGCGGCGGCCGGAGGAGGGCAGCGGGATGGACAGCACCTCGATCCGGGCGGGGTCGAGGCGCCGGCCCCAGACCACCTCGGACTCGCCGTCGGGGGACAGCCGCACCGGGGTGGTGCCGAGGTCCAGGCTGACCGGGCCGTCCCCGCCGGGGCCGCCGGGCAGCTTCAGCCCGTACGCCTGCCAGGCGCGGCGGGCGAGCGGCCAGTCCTGGAGGGCGGTGGCGGTGATGCCGAGGTTCCACCAGTCGGGGGCGCCGTGTTCGCGGTCGAGCAGGGCGACGGCGCGCAGACCGGCCGAACGGGCCTGCTCCCAGTCGCGGCGGAACTTGTGCAGCAGGGCGAGGTTGAACCAGGAGTCGGACAGCCAGGGCTCCAGGTCGGCGGCCATCACCAGCAGGGCGCCGGCGTCCTCGTAGCGGCCGTCGCCGATCAGCGTGAAGGCCCGGTCGGTCGTCTGCCGCCAGGTGGCGGACGGCCGGTGCCGTGCCCGGTGGAAGATCCTCACGTTCGTCCCTGCCGTCGTCGTCCGCTCAAGTCCCGTACCGCCGGGCCCGACCCGTCCTCGACGGGGCCCGGGTCCCGGTGTTCCGGGTCGGTGTTCCACGCTACGACCGCATCCAACCACGCCCGCCCCCGCCCGCGCTCCCCACCGCCGAGGTTGGGGACCGCCCCTCCCCAGCCTGCCCGTCGGAGCGCACCTCCTCAACCCCGGACGGGCGCCGCTCGACCGCGCCCCGACCGGACCGCCGCGATTCCCGGCCCCGTTTCACCCCAGCTCAGCCCGGCATCGCACCGGTTCACCACGGCTCGGCCCCGGACGTCCGGCGCCTCGGCCCCGGGTGCCCGCGCGTCAGCCCCGGCCCTGCCCGCCGACCCGGGCGAGCGCGTCCACCACCCGGGCGTCGTAGACCCTCCCGCGCCCCAGCCGCAGCACCTCCAGGGCCTCCAGCCGCCCCACCGCCTCGCCCAGGCCCCGGCCGCGGGCCGCGGTGAGCAGGTCGTCGTGGGCGTTGGCGACCCGGATGATCCGGGCGGCCAGCGGCACCGGGCCGTCGCCGCCCACCGGCCCGGGGCAGGGGTCGGCCAGTCGGGCGACCTGCTCGGCGACCTGCCGGGGCACCCCGGTGCGGCTGATCACCTCGCTGCCCAGCCGGGCGATGCGCTGCTGCTCGGCGCAGGACAGCAGCGCGGTGGCGCCGTCCGGCACCGGTTCGACCAGGGACAGCTGCCCGACGTCGTGCATCAGCGCCGCGTACTCCAGCAGGGCGAGCTCGCGGGTGCCCAGCCCCAGCTCGCGGCCCAGCGCGCACGCCGTGTCCGCGACCCGGCGCGCGTGCCCGTGCGGGGTGTACCCGGCGACCTCGGTGGCCCGGGCGAGACTGGCGATGGTCTGCCCGGTGGTGGCCCGCACCGCGGCGGCCCGCCGGAAGGACACCTGGGCGAGCAGCAGCGGGGTGCAGAACAGCGGCAGCGCCCACAGCCCGACCTCACCGGCCGCGAGGCTGACCAGCATCCCGGTGGCGACGATCGCCGAGCCGATCCCGAACAGCGAGCGCAGCTCGTCCTCCAGCGCGGCCGGGAACCGCGGCCCGGTGGCCCCGGGTCCGTCTTCGGGCTCCCGTCGTCCGCCCGGAGGGCGGGCGGGGCGGCTTCGGGGTGCGTGCATCGCACGGCGGAGGAGGGAACCACTGCCGAACATCGGCGACCGACGACAACGCGGCGGGGTGCGTGCCCCGACGCCGTCCCGCAGGCCGGAGCCCGAAGACGGACCCGCAGCCCGCAGCAGCGCCGCCAGGGTGGCGTCGCAGAGCGCGGCCAGCGCGGCGACGGCGGTCAGGAAGGCCCCGTAGGCCGGGCCCTCGGGCGAGAAGCGGTCGACCAGGCCGCCGTTGTAGAGCGGCTGGAAGACGGCGGCGGCGAAGCCGACCGCGAGCAGTCGGCGGGCGGCGCTGTCGCGGCGGGCCGGGTCGGCCCAGGGCGGGCGCCGGTGCGGCCGCCCCGGGCGGTGCGGCAGCGCGAGCCCGGGCAGCCAGCCCAGCAGCAGGCCGATCCCGGTCACCGCGACGACCTGGAGCGTGCCGTGCGCGGTCGGCACCCCGCGCAGCGGCCCGAGCAGGGCGTACGCCAGCGCGCCGGCCGCGCCGATGGGCGCCTGCTCGCGGTCCCCCGGAAGGGTGATCCGGACGCATTCGCCGAGGGCGATCAGCGCGGTGAACGCCAGCGCGACCCTCGGTTCGGCGATCCCGCGTACCGCGACCGCGCCGAGCGCGAGCACCAGCAGCGCGGCGGCCGCCGTGTGCACGGCGCTCGCGGTGGGCCCGCGCGCCGCCCAGACGCGGGCACCGGCGCCCTGCCCGGCAGCTTGGCCAGCGCCAGCGGCCGCGGCCCCCGGGCCCGGACCGGGCCCGGTCACGGCTGCCCGGCCGCGGGGCGGGTGCCGCCCTGGGCGGGCACCCGCCCGGGCGCGGCCCGCACCGGCTCGGGCACCCCGAGCGGGATGTCCGGGACGGCCCGCACGCAGTCCTCGGAGTGCACCACCGGCTGCCAGCCGTGCACGGCCAGCGCGTCGATCAGCGCCCGCACCATCACCGGGTCGAACTGGCTGCCGGAGCAGCGCTCCAGTTCGGCCACCGCCTCGGCGACGGGGCGTCCGCGCCGGTAGGAGCGGGTGGAGGTCATCGAGTCGAAGGCGTCGGCGACCGAGATGATCCGGGCGAACTCCGGGATCTGCCCGCCCGCCAGCCCGCTCGGGTAGCCGCGCCCGTCCATCCGCTCGTGGTGGTGCAGGATCCCGGAGTGCGCCTCGCCGAGGAAGTCGATGCCGCGCACCAGCTCGTACCCGTACACCGGGTGGACCTCCACCGCGCGGCGCTCGTCCTCGCTGAGGGGACCGTTTCTGCGCAGCAGCTCGGTGGCCACGCCGAGCTTGCCGACGTCGTGCAGGATCCCGGCGAAGCGCAGGGTGCGCAGCCGCTCGGGCTCCATGCCGAGCTGACCGGCGATCAGCACCGAGGCCCGGCCGACCCGTTCGCTGTGCCCGCGGGTGTACGCGTCCTTGATCTCCACCGCCTGCACCAGGGACTGCACGGTGGCCTGGTGGGCGTCCCGCTCGCGCTGGCCCTGGGCGAACACCCAGGCCGAGATGGACAGCGGCAGCAGGGCCAGCAGGGCGGCGAACGCCCCGTACGGGCCCTGCCAGAGCACCGCGACCATCAGCCCGCCGGCCGCGTGCACCAGCACCGGCAGCCCGCACACCGAGCAGGCGCCGCGCAGCACCTCGGCGGCCGGCCGGGCCTCGCTGAGCAGCACCATGACGCCCACCACCAGCCCGTTGACCAGGCAGAACGCGCCGACGGCGGCGAAGCCGGGCAGCAGCGCGGCCGGGAAGCGGGAGCCGAGCAGCAGCTGCGGGCCGTGCAGCAGGTGGAAGGCGACCGAGGAGGCGAAGGCGCACAGGGCGAGCTGGGAGCCGTTGAACAGCTGGCGCCGGCGGCAGCCGGGGCCGGTGGGGCCGCCGAGCAGCGCGGCGGGGGCGGCGACCAGGGCGGCGGCGGCCGGCGGGAGCATCAGCACCCCGGCGAACAGCACCGGGAAGAAGGCGTTCACCCCGGGGCGGGAGGGCACCCGTCCGGCGGGCGCGGGGCGGCGCAGCAGCCGGCGCAGGAGGAGCGAGCAGGGGGTGGGCAGGCCCTGGGCGAGCGACTCCCAGCAGCCGTGCAGGAAGCCGAGCAGCCCGACCTTGGGCCAGTCCGTCGGGTGGCCGAGCCAGCGCGGCACCCCGGGGGTGACGGCCTCGGGCAGCAGCGGCAGCAGGCAGCACAGGGCCGCCACCGGGACGGCCACCAGGTAGCGCGCAGCCCCCTGCGGCAGGGTCGCGCCTCCACTGTCGGTAGCGATCTCGACCTCCCCGCCTCCGGGCACCGTGTTGCCTCAGCGCGCCGGGGTGACCGGCGGTGAGCGTCCGTCAGGAGGATAGGCCGCCGTCCGGGCGTGGGGACGCATGATCGCGCAATGGCGCAGTTGGCGCACCGCCAACTCACTCGAACGAGTGACGGCGCACGCGAGCAGAACGGGAGCGGCCCCGGGAGCGCATGCTCCCGGGGCCGCTGAACTCCCTGCCCGAACCGTTTCGCCCCGCCCTCGCCGGCGGGCCGTACGGTCCGCTCGCCGGACTACTCGGCCGGCGCTCCGGCCTCGACCGGCGCACCGGGGCGCACGCCGGGCTCCTCGCCCGCGCCCTCGTGCGCCTGCGCCGGCCTGGGCGCCGGGCGGGCGGACTCGACGTGCACCTCGACCGAGGTCTCCACGGCGACCACCACCGGTTCGCCCGAACGCTGCCCGGCCCGGATCGAGTCGATCCTCGCCAGCACCTTGCTGCGCAGGTCCGTCGGGGTGTCGTCGCAGCCGCAGGAACGCTTGATCAGCGCCTTGATCGCCTGCTCCAGCCCGTACTGCTTCAAGCAGGGCGAGCACTCCTCGAAGTGCACGCGCAGCTTGGCGCAGTCGCCCTCGGCCATCTCGTTGTCGAGGAATTCATAGAGGTGGTCGAGGACCTCGCCACACTCGGTTTCGTGCGGATCGCCGCAGCTCATGAGCCCGAGCCCTTCGCTTCCTGCCCTGCCCCGCTGCCGGCCGGGACCAGCCCGCGCTCACGGGCGTAGTCCTCCAGCATGCCGCGCAGCTGACGGCGGCCGCGGTGCAGCCGGGACATCACCGTACCGATGGGAGTACCCATGATGTCCGCGATCTCCTTGTACGCAAAGCCTTCTACGTCCGCGAGATAGACGGCGATCCGGAATTCCTCCGGGATCGCCTGGAGCGCGTCCTTCACATCGCTGTCGGGGAGGTGGTCGAGCGCCTGGGTCTCGGCCGAGCGCAGACCGGTCGACATGTGCGACTCGGCCCTGGCCAGCTGCCAGTCCTCGATCTCCTCCGCCGCGGTGCGCTGGGGCTCCCGCTGCTTCTTGCGGTACGAGTTGATGAACGTGTTGGTGAGGATGCGGTACAGCCAGGCCTTGAGGTTCGTGCCCTCACGGAACTGGTGGAAGGACGCGTACGCCTTGGCGAACGCCTCCTGGAGCAGGTCCTCCGCGTCCGCGGGGTTGCGCGTCATGCGCAGCGCCGCCGAGTACATCGGATCGAGGTAGCCCAGAGCGTCGCGCTCGAAGCGCTCCCGCCGGGCCTCCTCGGACTCCTCCGCCGACACCCGGAAGGTGTCCTCACCGATCGCCTCGGCCAGCTCCTCACCGGTGAGCGCCTCGCCCGCAGGCAGGGCCTCGTCCGGGCCACGGCCCGGATCGGCCTCGTGCTCGGTCCCGACGACCGGACCCACCTCCTCGGCATGACGGGAACGACCCACGGCGGGCCGCCCAGAAATGGAGGATATCGGGCTGACGGGCTTCTCGCCCGCGTCGATCCAGTCCGACCAGGAAGGAGCGAACGCCGCGGCGGCCTCGCGCTCCTCCGGCCGTTCGGGGCACGCGATCGAACCCATCTGCCCTGCCTCTCACCGGTGACTCATGCTGACGGACACGACAACCACACCGGCCCCGCCCGCATTCCCGCCCGCACCCACCGTTCACTCGCACGAGTGAGCGACCGGAAACGCCCTGCTCACGGCCCGCGCCACCGCCGACGGCCCCCGGGCGCCCCCGAGTTCACAGCAGCCCCAGCACCCAGTCCCCCACCGCCGAGCAGATCAGCTCCAGCACCTCGTCCTGCCCCACCGGCGCCCGCTTCGGCACCTCGAACCCGTGGCTCCCGTACGGCACCGCCACCAGCTCGTGCCCCGGCGGCAGCTCCGGGAACTCCGCCGGCCCGCCGAACGGGTCCGCCACGCTCTGCACCACCAGCGTCGGCAGCCCCGACCCCAGCAGCTCCTCCGCCCGGCTCTTCTCCGGCTTGCCCGGCGGGTGCAGCGGGAACGCCAGCGCCACCACCCCCACCGCACCGCTCTCCGCCCCCGTACGGCACGCCACCCGCGCCCCGGCACTGCGCCCGCCGACCACCAGCGGCAGCCCGGCCCCGGCCAGCCGCTCCGCGACCGGCCGCCAGCCGACGTCCAGGGTCTTCGGCGCCGGGCCCAGCTTCTTCCCCGCCACCCGCCACGGCTGCTCGACCAGCGCCACCGTGATCCCCCGGGCCGGCAAGGCCTCGGCCAGCGCCACCAGGTCCCGCGCCCCGGTCCCGCCGCCCGCGCCGTGGCCCAGCGCCAGCACCGCCTTCGGCGCGGCCGCCCGGTGATAGGTGATCCGGGCGTCCCCGGCCCCGGTGGTGACGAGTTCGGAGGTGGTCATCCCGGCAAACTCCCAAAGTCTCAGAACCCGAAGAACCTTCAGATCGGTTCAGAACGTTTCAGAACTGTTCTGATCAGAACAGTGTGGTCTCGTACTCGGCCTCGGCCCACGGCTCCTTGAGCTCCGGACCGTTGTTGCGGATGTTGCCGACCGCCGGCGACACCGGCGTGGCCAGCAGCGCCCCCGGCGGCGGGGGTATCAGCAGCCGGCGCACCTCCTCCGGCTCGGTCAGCCCCGGGTCCAGCCACTGCGCCCAGTCCCGGGCGTCCAGGAACAGCGGCATCCGCTCGTGGATCGGCGCCAGCGACTCCTCGGCGTCCGTGGTCACGATCGTGAAGGTCACCAGCCAGGCCTCCGGGTGCCCCGGCGGCACCGTCCGGTTGCGCCAGAACTCGTACAGCCCCGCCAGCGCCAGCGGAGCGCCGTCCGCCCGGGACACGAAGAACGGCTTCTTGCGCGCCTTGCCCCGCTCCCCCGGCACCGTCTGCCACTCGTAGTAGCCGTCCACCGGCAGGATGCAGCGGCGCGCGGCGAAGGCCTGCCGGTAGGCGGGCTTCTCGTGCACCGTGTCCGACCGGGCGTTGATCATCTTCACCGCCGTCTCGGCGGAGTTCGACCACTGCGGCACCAGCCCCCAGCGCAGCGCCCTCAGCTGCCGCACCGGCCGCTCCGCCCCCTTGGCCAGCCGCTCCAGCACCACGAAGGCGCTGTTGGTCGGCGCCACGTTCCAGTTCGGGTCCAGGGACTCCTCCGGATCCCAGAACTCCACGTCGAACAGCTCGACGACGTCCTCCGGCTTGCTGCTGGCTGCGAAGCGACCGCACATGCGGGCCATGCTAGCCACGCCGCCCCCGCTCACGACTTCCTCATCCACGGACCAGAACCGCCCGCTCCCCTCCACCCGTCCCCGCATGGGAGGCTGCCCCGAACGGCCCAACGCAGCGAACGGAGGCGACGACCCGCCGATGAACCCGAACAACCAGAACCTCGGCGAACTGTGGGACCGGGTCACCGGCACCCAGGCCGCCCCGCCCGGCTGGCTCGTCCTCGCGACCGGCTGCGCCGCCCTGCTCGTCGTCCTCGCCCGCCCGCTCTGGCACGTCGCCCGCAACGCCGTCACCATCGCCCACGAGGGCGGCCACGGCCTCGCCGCACTCGCCACCGGCCGCAAGCTCGCCGGCATCCGGCTGCACTCCGACACCTCCGGCCTCACCCTCTCCTACGGCCGCCCCACCGGCCCCGGCATGGTCCTCACCGCCGCCGCCGGCTACACCGCCCCCGCCCTGCTCGGCCTCGGCTGCGCCGCCCTGCTCGCCGCCGACCGGATCACCCTGCTGCTCTGGCTGGCCATCGCCCTGCTGCTGGCCCTGCTCCTCCGCATCCGCAACGCCTTCGGCCTGTTCACCGTGCTGGTCGCCGGCGGCGCCTTCTTCCTGGTCTCCTGGTTCGGCAGCGCCCAGGTCCAGGCCGGCTTCGCCTACCTCGGCTGCTGGTTCCTGCTGTTCGGGGCGGTCCGCCCGGTCCTGGAACTCCAGCACCAGCGCCGCATCGGCTGGGCCCGCGACTCCGACGCCGACCAGCTCGCCCGGCTCACCCACGTCCCGGCCCTGGCCTGGGTCACCGTCTTCCTGCTGATCGCCCTCGCCTGCCTCGCCCTGGGCGCCAGCTGGCTGCTCCAGCCCCTCCACTAAACATCGACGGACCCGCCCCGGAACGCCCCCATCCCGTCATCCGGCCGCATAAGGGGCCGTTCCGGTACGGCCCCTAGACTGGCCCCCATGACCGAGACCCTGTGGCCCGCCCCCGTCGCCACCGCCCCCGTCGACGCCACCGTCACCATCCCCGGCTCCAAGTCGGTCACCAACCGGGCCCTGGTGCTGGCGGCCCTCGCCGACGGACCGGGCTGGGTGCGCCGCCCGCTGCGCAGCCGCGACTCCCAGCTGATGGCCGACGGCCTGCGCGCCCTCGGGGTCACCATCGAGGAAAAGGTCAACAACGACTCCGGCGGCACCGGCGGCGGCGAGGCCTGGCGGGTCATCCCCGCCCCCGTGCTGCGCGGCCCCGCCAACGTCGACGTCGGCAACGCCGGCACCGTCATGCGCTTCCTGCCCCCGCTCGCCGCCCTCGCCGACGGCCCGGTCCACTTCGACGGCGACCCGCGCAGCCATGAGCGCCCCCAGCACGGCGTGATCAACGCCCTGCGCGCGCTCGGCGCCCGGATCGAGGACGGCGGCCGCGGCAGCTTCCCGCTCACCGTCCACGGCACCGGCGGCCTCGACGGCGGCCCGGTCGAGCTGGACGCCTCCTCCTCGTCCCAGTTCGTCTCCGCCCTGCTGCTCTCCGGCGCCCGCTACAACCACGGCGTGGAGGTCCGGCACGTCGGCGGCCCCGTCCCGTCGCTGCCGCACATCCGGATGACCGTCGAGATGCTGCGCCTGGCCGGCGTCCAGGTCGACGCCCCCGAGGACGGCGGCGAGAAGGACGTCTGGCGGGTCACCCCCGGCGCCCTGCTCGGCCGCGACCTCGTCGTCGAGCCCGACCTGTCCAACGCCGCCCCGTTCTTCGCCGCCGCCCTGGTCACCGGCGGCCGGGTCACCGTGCGCGACTGGCCCAAGCACACCACCCAGCCCGGCGACCAGCTGCGCGACCTCTACACCCGGATGGGCGGCGCCTGCGAGTACACCGACGAGGGCCTCCAGTTCACCGGCACCGGCCGGATCCACGGCATCGAGGCCGACCTGCACGACGTCGGCGAGCTCACCCCGGTGATCGCCGCCGTCGCCGCCCTCGCCGACTCCGAGTCCCACCTGTACGGCATCGCCCACCTGCGCCTGCACGAGACCGACCGGCTCGCCGCCCTCGCCAAGGAGATCAACGACCTGGGCGGCGACGTCAGCGAGACCGAGGACGGCCTGCGGATCCGCCCCCGCCCGCTGCACGGCGGCATCTTCCACACCTACGAGGACCACCGCCTGGCCACCGCCGCCGCGGTGCTCGGCCTCGCCGTGCCCGGCGTCGAGGTGGAGAACGTGGGCACCACCGCCAAGACCCTGCCCGACTTCCCGAAGATGTGGGCGGAGCTGCTCGGCGGAGCGGCGGCGGACGCCTGAGCGGAGACTTGAACCATGCGCCGCTACGGCAAGGACGCCGACGAGGACGACATCCGCAACCGCCCGGCACGCCGGGGCTCCCGGCCGCGGACCCGGATCCGGCCCAAGCACGAGGACGCCGACGAGGCGATGGTGCTGACGGTCGACCGCGGCCGGATCACCTGCCTGGTCGACCCGGGGACCAAGCAGGAGCGTGAGGTCGTCGCCATGAAGGCCCGCGAGCTGGGCCGCAAGGGCGTCGTCGTCGGCGACGTGGTCAACCTGGTCGGCGACCTCTCCGGGGACACCGACACCCTCGCCCGGATCGTCCGGGTCGAGGAGCGCAGCTCCGTGCTGCGCCGCACCGCGGACGACGACGACCCGTACGAACGGATCGTCGTCGCCAACGCCGACCAGCTGGCCATCGTCACCGCGCTGGCCGACCCGGAGCCCCGCCCCCGGCTGATCGACCGCTGCCTGGTCGCCGCCTACGACGCGGGCATGGAGCCGCTGCTGGTGCTCACCAAGGCCGACCTGGCCCCGGCCGCACCGCTGCTGGAGTCCTACGCCCCGCTCGGCATCGACTACGTCGTCACCCGCCGGGACGAACTGGAGACCGCCGGCGCCGAGGCCGTGCGCGAGCACCTGCGCGGACTCTCCACGGTGTTCATCGGCCACTCCGGCGTCGGCAAGACCACCCTGGTCAACGCCCTCGTCCCGGACCGCCGGCGGCAGACCGGCCACGTCAACGCCGTCACCGGCCGCGGCCGGCACACCACCGTCTCCGCCCTCGCGCTGCGGCTGCCCCCGCCGCCCGGCGTCAAGCCCGGCTCCAGGAAGGCGCTCGACCCGGGCTGGGTGATCGACACGCCCGGCTTCCGCTCCTTCGGCCTCTCCCACATCGACCCGTCCCGGGTCATCCTGGCCTTCCCCGACCTGGAGCCCGGCACCGTCGACTGCCCGCGCGCCTGCAGCCACGACGAGCCGGACTGCGCCCTGGACGCCTGGGTCGCCGACGGCCACGCCGAGGCCGCGCGGCTGTACTCGCTGCGCCGCCTGCTCTCCAGCAAGGAGGCCCGCGAGGGCGACTGAGCCCCGCGGGGCTCCGCCCTCCCCCGAGGCTGGTGGCGCGTTCGAGGTGTCGGACCGCCCCTCCCTGGCGATCATAGGAAAGTCGGGCCGGGCACGGCCCGTCCGTCGATCGACAGGGAGGGCACGCGATGGCATGGGCCCTGGTGATCCTGGCCGGCCTGCTGGAGACCGGCTTCGCGATCAACCTCAAGCTCAGCGAGGGGTTCACCAAGCTCTGGCCCACCGTCACCTTCTGCGTGTTCGCCCTCGGCAGCTTCGGCCTGCTCACCCTCTCGCTCAAGAGCCTGCCTGTCGGCCCCGCCTACGCGGTGTGGACCGGCATCGGCGCGGCCGGCACCGCCATCTACGGCATGGCCTTCCTGGACGAGACCACCTCGGTGCTCAAACTGGTCTCCATCTCCCTGGTGATCGCCGGTGTGATCGGCCTCCAGCTCAGCGGTTCCGCCCACTGAGCGCCCACCCCTCCCGAGCGCCCCGCTGAGCTAGGGTTTCGGGCATGGCCGACTACCACGACGACCTCCGACTCGCCCACGTCCTCGCCGACTCGGCCGACTCGGTCACCCTGGACCGTTTCCGCGCCCTCGACCTGAAGATCGAGACCAAGCCGGACCTCACCCCGGTCAGCGACGCCGACAAGGCCGCCGAGGAGCTCGTGCGCAGCGTGCTCCAGCGCGCCCGTCCGCGCGACGCCGTGCTCGGCGAGGAGTTCGGCCTGCAGGGCTCCGGCCCGCGCCGCTGGGTGATCGACCCGATCGACGGCACCAAGAACTACATCCGCGGCGTACCGGTCTGGGCCACCCTGATCGCCCTGCTGGAGGACGGCCCGGACGGCGTCGAGCGCCCGGTGGTCGGCATCGTCTCCGCCCCGGCGCTGCAGCGCCGCTGGTGGGCCGCGAAGGGCCTGGGCGCCTACGCGGGCCGCAGCCTGGCCAAGGCCTCCCGGATCCACGTCTCCGGGGTGTCCCGGATCGAGGACGCCTCCTTCTCGTACTCCTCCCTCACCGGCTGGGAGGACCGCGGCCGGCTCGACCCGTTCCTGGACCTCACCCGGGCCTGCTGGCGCACCCGCGCCTACGGCGACTTCTGGTCCTACATGATGGTCGCCGAGGGCGCCGTGGACATCGCCGCCGAGCCCGAGCTGTCGCTGTGGGACATGGCCGCGCCCTGCATCGTCGTCGAGGAGGCCGGCGGCAGCTTCACCGGCCTGGACGGCGTCCCCGGCCCGGGCGGCGCCGACGCGGTGGCCACCAACGGCCTGCTGCACGGGGAGACCCTGCGGCGCCTGAGCGTCTGAGCTGCTACTCGCCCGCTCGCCTCCGGGGCGCTCTGCCCCGAGCCGGACATGGTTGCGGGCCCTGTGACCAGTGGGAGCTGGTCACAGGGCCCGCCGCTCGTTCCGGCCCGTCCTACTGCTTGCGCAGCTCCCGGACCGCCGCGTCCAGCCGCTGCCCGTAATCGGCGTCGGCCTTGCGGAAGTTGTCGATCGCCCGCTCCACGATGTCCTCGCGGTCGGCCGAGACCTTGGCGATGAAGCCGGCCAGGTTGGCGATCAGCCGCTGCTTCTCGTCCTCCGAGAACAGTCGGTAGAGGTCGCCCGCCTGCACGAAGTCGTCGTCCTCGGCGTGCGAGGGCGCCACGTGGGTGCCGGTGGAGCCGTCGACCGCGGTCGCCGCCCAGAGCGGACGGCCGGTCTGCACCGGGCCGCCGAAGCTGTTCGGCTCGTAGTTCTTCTGCCGGCCGTGGCGGCCGTCGTACAGGTGGCCGTCCCGGCCGTTGGTGCGGGCCTCGGTGGCGTGCGGGCGGTTCACCGGCAGGTGGTCGGCGTTGATGCCGACCCGGTAGCGGTGGGCGTCCGCGTAGGCGAACAGCCGGCCCTGGAGCATCTTGTCCGGGGAGGGGCCGATGCCGGGCACGAAGTGCGCCGGGGAGAACACCGACTGCTCGACCTCGGCGAAGACGTTGTCGGGGTTGCGGTTGAGCTCCAGCCGGCCGATCTCGATCGGCGGGTAGTCGGCGTGCGGCCAGACCTTGGTCAGGTCGAAGGGGTTGAAGCGGTAACCGGCCGCGTCGGCCGCCGGCATGATCTGGACCTGCACCGTCCAGCTGGGGAACTCGCCGCGCTCGATCGACTCGCGCAGGTCGCGCTGGTGGCTGTCCGGGTCCTCGCCGGCGAGGAGGTTGGCCTCGGCCTGGGTGAGGTTGCGGATGCCCTGGTCGGTCTTGAAGTGGTACTTGACCCAGAAGTGCTCGCCGGCCTCGTTCTGCCACTGGAAGGTGTGCGAGCCGTAGCCGTTCAGGTGCCGGTAGCTGGCCGGGATGCCGCGGTCGCCGAACAGCCAGGTCACCTGGTGGGTGGCCTCGGGCGACAGGCCCCAGAAGTCCCAGACGTTGTCGGCCTCCTGGGAGCCGGTGTACGGGTCCCGCTTCTGGGTGTGGATGAAGTCGGGGAACTTGATGGCGTCCTTGATGAAGAACACCGGGGTGTTGTTGCCGACGAGGTCGTAGTTGCCCTCCTCGGTGTAGAACTTCAGCGCGAAGCCGCGGGGGTCGCGCACCGCGTCGGCCGCGCCGAGGTTGCCGGCCACGGTGGAGAACCGCAGGAACACCTCGGTCTGCTTGCCGACCTCGGACAGGAAGCCCGCCCGGGTGAAGGGCGTCACGTCGGCGGTCACCGTGAAGGTGCCGTACGCGCCCGCGCCGCGGGCGTGCACCACGCGCTCCGGGATCCGCTCGCGGTTGAAGTGCGCGAGCTTCTCGAACAGCAGCTGGTCCTGGATCAGGGCCGGGCCGCCGACGCCCGCGGTCTCGGTGTTCTGGTTGTCCGCGACGGGGGCGCCCGCCTCGGTGGTGAGCGTCGGGCGCAGCTCGTCCTGCGTGGTCATAACGGGTTGCCTCCGAGGGATCCGGTCGTGATGACACGATCCTAACTTGGACTTCGTCCAAGTCAATACTGTCCCTAATCTCGGAGCGTGACTTATTCTGGTGCCATGAGTGACCTGCTGGAGAGACTGCGCGGACGCGGCTGGCGGCTGACCTCACAGCGCCGGGTGGTGGCCGAGGTCCTCGACGGCGAGCACGTCCACCTCACCGCGGACGAGGTGCACGCCCGCGCCGCCGCCCGCCTGCCCGAGATCAGCCGCGCCACCGTCTACAACACGCTCGGCGAACTCGTCACCCTCGGCGAGGTGCTGGAGGTCGCCACCGACGGCCGTGCCAAGCGCTACGACCCCAACGCCCACCGCGCCCACCAGCACCTGGTCTGCTCCGGCTGCGGCGCGATCCGCGACGTCCACCCGCACGGCGACCCGCTCGCCGCGCTGCCCGCGGCCGAACGCTTCGGCTTCGCCGTCACCACCGCCGAGGTCACCTACCGCGGCCTGTGCCCCGACTGCCGCGACTGAGGCGACCGCAGCACCCGAGGCCCCTGAGGCGCGGCCCCACGCCCCGGACCCCGCGCCCCGGACCCGCTACGCGCTCAGCTCGGCGTGCAGCGCGCCCAGCAGCCGCCCGGCCCGCTCCGCGACCTCGGCCGGCCCGTAGTCGATCGCCCGCCGGCACCAGTTCTCGGCCTGCACCGGCTCGCCCCGGCGCAGCGCCAGCAGCGCCAGCCGCAGCGCCGCCCGCCCGTGCCCGGCGTCGGCGGCCCGGGTGTACCAGAGCATCGCCTCCGCCTCGCTGTCCTGCCGGGCCAGCAGCAGCCCCAGGTTGAACGCCGCGCTGCGGCTGCCCGCCTCGGCGGCCCGCCGGTACCAGCTCTCGGCGATCTCCAGCGCCCCGCGCTCGGCCGCCCGCACGCCCATCCGCACCTGGGCCCGGCGGTGCCCGGCGTCGGCCGCCAGCGCGTACCAGTGCTCGGCCTCGGCGTCCGCGTCCCCCCGCCGGTCCAGCACCGAGGCCAGCCGGAACGCGCCCTCCGCCGACCCCCCGGCCGCCGCCTGCCGGTAGCGCTCCAGCGCGCCGGACAGGTTGCCGCGCTGCTCCTGGGCGACCGCCAGCTGCAGCGCCGCCTCGCCGTGGCCCTCGGCCGCGGCCCGCGCGTACCACTCCTGGGCCTGCCGCGCCTCGCCGCGCCCGGCGTGCAGCACGCCCAGGTTGAAGGCGCCGTCGACGCTGCCGGCCTCGGCCGCCTTGGAGAACCACGGCTCGGCGCCGGACTCGTCGCCGCGCTGCAGCAGCACCACGGCCAGCGCGTTGCAGGCCTCCCGGTGCCCGGCGTACGCGGCCCGGCGGTACCACTGCTCGGCCTGCTGGTCGCGGCCGGTGCCGGCGCAGAGCAGGCCGAGGTTGAAGGCGCCGTTCTGGTCGCCCGCGTCGAGCGCGGTGCGGTACCAGTGCTCGGCGGCCTTGGCCTCGCCGCGGCTCGCGTGCAGGGCGCCGAGCGCGTTGGCGGCGTTGCCGTCGCCGGCCTCGGCGGCCTCCTGCCACCACTCGGCGGCGGCGCCGACGTCCCCGGAGTCGCGCAGCAGGAAGCCCAGCGCGCAGGCGGCCCGCGGCTCGCCGTTCTGCGCGGACTGCCGGTACCAGCGGGCGGCCTCCTCGAGCAGCGACTGGTCGGTGCGGGCGCGCTCCTCCAGCAGCACGCCCAGGCGCAGCGCGGCGCGGGCGTGGCTGCGGGCGGCGGCGGTGCGGTACCAGGCCTCGGCGGTCTCCTTGTCCCCGGCGGCCTCGCGCATCCGGGCCAGCCGGTAGGCGGCCTCGCGGTGCCCGGCGTCGGCGGAGACCTTGAACCAGCGCTCGGCCCGCACGTCGCGCCGGTGCTCCATCAGGTCGCCGAGGGCGTAGGCGCCCAGCGGGTGGCCGTGGTCGGCGGCGAAGTGCAGCCAGTACTCGGCGGCCTCCTCCTCGCCCTGGTCGCGCAGCTGCAGCCCGAGCGCGTGCGCGGCGGGGGCGCTGCCCGCCACCGCCGCCTGGCGCCACCACTGGCCGGCCTCGGCGCGGTGGCCCTGCTGGTGCAGCAGGACGCCCAGGTTGTTGGCGGCGGCCCGCAGGCCGGCGGCCGCGGCGGCGCGCAGGTAGGGCTCGGCGTCCTCCAGGTCGCCGCGGCGCAGCAGCAGGGTGCCGAGCCGGCCGGCGGCTTCCGGGTCGCCGCCGTCGGCTGCCTGCCGGTGCCGGGCCTCCAGGGCCGCGGACTCCCGGGCGGCCAGCGCGGTCTCGAAGCTGGTCGGGTCCAGCCCGGCCGGGTCCAGCGCGGCGCCGGCCGGCGACTCCTCACCGCCCGCCCGGTACGGGCCGACGGCGGCGGAGAACTGGCGGGCGGACACGTGGACGAGGCTGTCGGGCCCGGAGCCGCCGACCGCGGGGCGCTCGGACAGTCCGCTGGTGCGCTGGGCGGGCAGGGCCCCGGGACGGCTCTCGGGGCTCTCGGCGCTCTCCGCCCAGGCGTCGGTGTCCGCCTCGACGGCCCCGCCCGACTTTGCGCCTGACTTGCCGATCAGCCTCATGCCGACTCCCGCTCCCCCAGAGTGTCGCGGCATCGTGCCCCGGCCGACGGCCGGGGGGACTCCCAGGAGAGGTGCCGGACCGGACGGCCCGTCAGCGGCCGTGCACCGTCCCCCATGTGTCCCATCGTCGCATCACCCGCTACCCGCGTACACCTGCCCCGGCCGAATTCGGGTGGGGCGGACCCGAAGCCGACGAGATTGCTTCGGCGCTTTGTCGATTTCCCGACACATCCGCCCCACAAACCCCGGTGCCGTCCCCGTTGGCGACGGTCGATAGTACCGGAGCGGTTCCCGCCGCTTCCGGACGGAAACATCCGGGAACGACAGAGGCCCGGAGGAATGATCCTCCGGGCCTCTGACACTGAGTAGCGGGGACAGGATTTGAACCTGCGACCTCTGGGTTATGAGCCCAGCGAGCTACCGAGCTGCTCCACCCCGCGTCGTTGTGATCAAACCTTAGCACGGATCCAGCGGGCCCCGACCACGGCTGCCGCAAGGCCACCGGCCACGACCACGGCCACGACCCGGAAACATCCGGGAACGACAGAAGCCCGGAGGAAAGATCCTCCGGGCTTCCTGCTACTGAGTAGCGGGGACAGGATTTGAACCTGCGACCTCTGGGTTATGAGCCCAGCGAGCTACCGAGCTGCTCCACCCCGCGTCGGTAACTGAACAGTAGCACGGACGCGGGGTGGAGCCCAAAACGGTTGTCGCAGCTCAGCGGGGACTACGGGTGCGGACTGGCCGACCCCGAAGCCGTCGGGGCCGGCGCGGGGGCCCCCGTCGGAGCCGGCGCCGGGCCGCCGCCGCGGGCCGCCTCGGCCGCCTTCAGGGCGTCGCCGAGCGCCTTCTGGGCGTTGCCGTACGCCACCCAGTCGCCGTTCTTGAACGCGGTCTGGCTGTCGTTGTACGCCTTCTCCGCGTCCGAGAGCGCCTTCTGCAGCTCCGGCGAGATCGTCCCGCCCGGCGCCGGGGTGCCCGGCGCGGTGGGCGTGGGCGTCGGCGTCCCCGGCGTCGGCGTGGTGCCGCCGCCCGGCGTCGTCCCGGTGCCCGGCGTCGTCCCGCCCTGGCTGGACGGCGCGACCGGCGTGGCCGGCGGGGCCTGCCCCGCGAACAGCTTCCGCAGCGCGTCGTCCAGGGTGTTCTCGAACGCCACGTTGTCGTCCCCGTACACCGCCAGGACCTTCTGCAGTGTCGGGTACTTGGCGCCGCGGCCGCGCACGTACACCGGCTCGACGTTCAGCAGCCCGCCGCCGACCGGCAGGGTCAGCAGGTTGCCGTACTCCAGCTCGGTGTCACCGCCGCTCTTCAGCGCGAAGATCTGGTTGGCCACCTCCTGGCGGGAGTTGAACTTCGACTGCACCAGGCCGGGGCCGGGGGCGCCGCTCTCGCCGGTCATCTTCAGGATGCGGATCTTCCCGTAGTCGTCGCCCGGATCCGCGTTGACGGCCATGAAGGCCGCCAGGTTCGGCCGCTGGTTGGGCACGAAGGTGCTGGTCAGCGAGAAGCTCGCGGCGGAGGCGTCCGGCATCCGCACCGTCACGTAGTACGGCGGCTGGACCTGCTTGGTGTCACTGGTCGGGTCCACCGGGACCTGCCAGATGTCACTGCCGTTGAAGAAGGAGTTGGCGTCGGTCACGTGGTACTGGCCGAGCAGGTCGCGCTGCACCTTGAACATGTCCTGCGGGTAGCGCAGGTGCGGCAGCAGCGTCGCCGGGATGTCCGCCTTCGGCTCCACGGTGCCCGGGAAGGCCTTCATCCAGGTCTTCAGGACCGGGTCCTTCTCGTCCCACTGGTAGAGCTTCACCTCGCCGGTGTAGGCGTCCACCGTGGCCTTGACCGAGTTGCGGATGTAGTTGACCTGGTTGGCGGCGGTCAGCAGCTCACCGCGCTGGTTGGTCAGCGAGTCCTTGGTCGCGGTGCCCAGCGTCGTCTTCGACGAGAACGGGAAGCCGTCCGAGGTGGTGTAGCCGTCCACGACCCACACCACGTGGCCGTCCTGCACCACCGGGTACGGGTCGGCGTCGATCGACAGCCACGGCGCGACCTTCTCCACCCGCTCCTTGGGCGTCCGGTTGTAGATCACCTTGGCGCCGTCGGTGATCGCCCCCGCGTACAGGATCTGCGGCTCGGCGAAGCGCACCGCGTACGCGGCCCGGGTGATCGGGTTGTCCAGCGAGACCCCGCTGGCACCGGAGTACGTGTACTCCACGTTCTGACCGGACTTGATGTCGGTGTAGTCGATCTCCTTGTTCGAGCCGCCGACGATCGAGTACGTCGTCGTCTTCTCGCCGTAGTAGATCCGCTGCTCGTAGCTGCCCAGCGTGCCGGTGGACGGCAGGCCGGACTCGGTGAACACCGGCCCGCCCTTGTCGTCGACCTGGTTGCCCTTGGCCAGCGCCGCGCCGTAGCCGTGGGTGTACTTGAAGTGGTCGTTGATCCAGTTGCGCTGCACCCCGTTGAGGTCCAGCTCGCGCAGGCCGATCACGGTGTCCTGCTTGCCCGTCGGCGTGCCGTAGCGGTCCACCGAGAGCGTGCTCGGGAACGCGTAGTAGTTGCGCTGCTGCTCCAGCGACTGGAACGTCTGCGAGACGATGTTCGGGTCCAGCAGCCGCACGTCCGCGATGGTCTGCGCGTCCGGCTTGAGCGCGTCACCCGTGGTCGAGCCCTGCGGGCTGTACGGGGTGGTCTGCGCGTCCGCGATCCCGTACGCCTGCCGGGTCGCGTCGATGTTCTTCTGGATGTACGGCGTCTCCTTGGCCTGCTCGTTCGGCTTGACCTGGAACTGCTGCACGATCGCCGGGTACAGCCCGCCGATCAGCACCGCCGACAGCACCATCAGCCCCAGCCCGATCAGGGCCGGCGCCCAGGTGCGGCGGATCGGGGTCAGGAAGAACAGCACCGCACAGATGATCGCGACGAAGAACAGGATCGTCTTGGCCGGCAGGAACGCGTTGGCGTCCACGTAGCGCAGGCCCGTCCAGCCCGAAACCCCCTTGTAGCCGCCGGTCTTCACCGCCAGCGCGTACCGGTCCAGCCAGTACGCCACCGCCTTGAGCAGCACGAACACGCCCAGCAGCACCGCCAGGTGGCCCTGCGCGCCCGCGCTCGCCCGGCGGCCCGGGCCCTGCAGCCGCAGCCCGCCGTACAGGTAGTGCACCAGCGCCGAGGTCAGCAGCGAGACGATCACCGCGCTGAACGCGAAGCCCAGCACGAACTCGTAGAACGGCAGGTCGAAGGCGTAGAACGAGACGTCCATGCCGAACTGGGCGTCCTTCTCACCGAAGGACGTCGCGTTCGTCCACATCAGCCAGGTCCGCCACTGGCCCGACGCCGCCGCGCCCGCCACCAGGCCGATCACCAGCGAGACCCCGATCAGCGCCCAGCGCTTGAACGGCGCCAGGCCCGCCCGGTAGCGGTCCAGGCTCTGCTGCTCCACCGACATCGCCGACAGCGGCGGCCGCAACCGGTGCGCCAGCCACACGTTGAAGCCGACGATCACCGCCATCAGCAGGCCGAAGACCCCGAACAGCCCGACCTTCGTCCACAACTGGGTGGTGAACACCGAGGAGTAGTGGACCGACCTGAACCACAGCCAGTCCGTCCAGAACCCGGCGAACATGACGAACAGCAGGAACAGCACCGCGAGTACGCCCAGGGTCAGCAGGGCCACCCGCGCCCGCCGGGAGGGCGGGCCCACCCTCCGCCGGAAACCCGGCCCTGAGCGTTCCGGCATCTGGAATACCACGGTGGCACCTCAGCTGTGTCGTCTGGAATCGGTCGGTCGTCAGAGCAACTTAACCAGGCTTCGACCGAGTTCCCACCGTTAGCAGACGGTTACGCCGCCGTTCCCCCACAACCCCCGCCGGCCCCGCCCGAACACCCCGCCCCGGGCCGCCCCGACCCGCCCCGGCGGGCGGGCGCCGCCCGGCGTGTGAGGATTGAGTCATGTCCGACGCGCCTGATCTGAACAACTCCCCCGACGACGTCTCCAAGCTCCCCGCCGCCACCCCGCTCACCCGGGCCGCGCTGGAGATCGACGAGTACGCCGCCACCCTCGGCTGGGACCTCCCGGCCCGGCTGTTCGCCCTGGTGGACAGCGCCGCCCTGCGCAAGGCCGACCCCAGGGTCGCCAAGCAGCTCGGCCTCGCCGACAGCGACGAGCCCGGCCTCACCCCGGTCGAGCAGGACGAACTCCCGGCCGGCATGGAGCTCGACAAGTTCCTCGGCACCATCGCCTGGCCCGACGCGGTGGCCGGCTGCGCCCTGGTGGTCGAGCGGCTGATGCTGCCGCCGGGTGCCGAGCAGTCCCGCCCGCGCGGCGCCAGCGACGCCCAGCTCGCCGAGTGGGTGGCCAACCACCCCAAGCGCGAGGAGGTGCGGATCACCGCCGCGGTGCTGCGCGACGGCAAGAAGGAGATCGCCCTGCGGCTGCGCTCCAAGGACGTCGCCCGCGAGGTGCTGACCGGCCCGGACCTGGTGCCCGGCCTGACCGACGCGCTGCTCGCGACCTTCTCCTGACCCCCGGCTTCCCCTGACCCCCGACGCCCCCGGCTAGCGGGGGCAGGACGGCAGCGCCGAGGTCTGCCCGGAGCGGATCTGCTCCAGCGACTTCAGCGCGCCGTCCAGGGTGTCCGTCTTGATCAGGGTCAGCCCGGACGGCACGTTCTTGGTGGCCTCGGCGCAGTTCGAGGCCGGGGTGAAGAAGTACTCGGCCCCGGCGTCCCGGGCGGCGATCAGCTTCATCGATATCCCGCCGATCGGGCCGACCTTGCCGTCGTCGTCGATGGTGCCGGTGCCCGCGACGAACTTGCCGCCGGTGAGGTCGCCACCCGGGGTGAGCTTGTCCACGATGCCGAGCGAGAACATCAGCCCGGCACTCGGGCCGCCGACGTCCTGCAGGCCGATGTCGATCTGGAACGGGTAGGTGTGCCGGATCCCGGTGCCGATGCCGACCACCGCGAGCTCGGCCCGCTCGGCCGGGGCCTTCGGGTCGAGGTCCTTGGCCCGCACGGTCGGGACGGTGACGTCGGTCTTCGTCCCCGGGGTGGCGGAGCCGTTGCCGGAGGTGTCCTTGGCCCGCGGCACCACGGTGAAGACCACCGACTCGCCGGGCTTGTGCTTGGTGACGGCGGCGACCACCTGGTCCACCGAGTCGACGGCGGCGCCGTCCACCGCGACGATCTGGTCGCCCGCGTGCAGCCGGCCCTCGGCCGGGGCCCCCGCGGTGACCGACTTGACGATCAGTTCGTTGCCGACCGGGACGCCCAGCTGCTTGAGCGCCGCGGTGCGCGCGCTGTCCTCGGAGGAGGCGAACTCCTCGGCGTTCTGCTTCTTGGCGTCGGCGTCCGACTGCCCCTTGGGGTAGACGTTGTCGTGCGGCACCACCAGCACGTCGTCGCGCATCCAGCCGATCACCGCGTTCACCAGGCTGGGCTCGTACTTGGCCCCGGTGACCTGGACGGTGGTCATGTTGAGGTGCCCGCTCGTCTTGTACGAGTCGTGGCCGGTGATGGTGATCACCGGCTTGCCCCCCTGGTCGCCGAGCGTGTTGTACGTCGGGCCGGGGCTCATCTCCGTGTACGGCACCTTCATCAGCACCGAGACGCAGAGCAGCGCTATGAGCAGCAGGGTGGCAGCGAGCATCGTCGCGGAGCGGCGTGGCATGCCTCGACAGTACGGGACGCCCGTGCGGCGACGCCCGCCGGGCTACCGGCCGGAGTGCTCGCCGGGGGCGGCCGAGCCCGCGGTGGTGCGTTCCATCGCGGCCATGAAGCGCCGGTGCTCGGCGAGCGAGGCGGGGTCCCCGGTGGCCCTGGGGGCCCGTTGGGCCCATCCCGCCCAGACGGCCGCGACGAGGACGGCGACAACCGGAATGATCAGCCAGGCGAGCGCACCCATGTCAGTACTCCCAGCTCCTCGGGTCTATGAGCAGATTAACCACCCCGGCGGACAACGCGGCCGGCGCCATCCGGGTTACGGGACGGCCGATCGGCTCACTTCCAGGGAGTATCCGGCGCCCCCGGCCGGACCCGTTCGGGTGAGGCCGCGGCGCGCCTGACCCGAAGGACGTGCTCCGCGTGCGTGCGGTTGCGCCGCCCCGGGGGCGGAAGCCCGGTCGGACGGGTGCTCGGTCAGACGGGAGCCAGGTCAGCAGCCGCCGGCGCCGACCCACTCCTCCTCGCCGTCGGAGAAGACCTGGTGCTTCCAGATCGGCACCTCGTGCTTGAGGTCGTCGATCAGCCGGCGGGCGGCCGCGAAGGCCTCACCGCGGTGGGCGCAGGAGACGGCGACGATCACGGCCTTGTCGGTGATCTCCAGCCGGCCCACCCGGTGCACCGCGGCGAGCGCCTTGACCGGGAAGTCGGCGACGACCTTCTCGGCGATCCGGCGCATCTCCTCCTCGGCGGTGGGGTGGCAGCTGTACTCCAGCGCGGAGACCGACTTGCCGCCGTCGTGGTCCCGGACCGTCCCGACGAAGACGGTGGTCCCGCCGGCCGCGTCGTCGCCGACCGCCTCGTACACCTCGTCCAGCGAGAGCGGGGTGTCACGGATGGCGAGCAGGCGGATGGGGTCGTGGTTCTCGGACATGACCCCATGATTCCTCATCGGGGGCCGATCGGGGCAAGGGGCTTCCGCATCACGATTCCGAAATTTCGCATCGTGAGAACTGGGGCCCGCCGGGTGTCGGCCCGCGCGTCGTCTCAGAAGCGGCGCCGCTTGCGGGCCCGGCGCACCAGCGCCGCCGTACCGACCAGCGCCACCGTCGCCCCGGCCGCCCCCAGACTGGTCGCGGCCTCCTTGCCGCCCAGCCGGCGCCCCGCCACCGCGTGCTTGCCGGAGACCTGGGCCAGCAGCTCGGCCAGCACCTGCTCGTTGGTGAACTGCGGCCGCCAGCCCGCCTCGTGCAGCCGGCTCCCGGACACCACCCACGGGTACATCGTGTACGCCAGGTCGCCCGCCGGGGCCGGGGTCAGCCCCAGCCGGTGCAGCCGCGCCGCGGTGCCGAGCGCCAGCGCGGCCGGCAGCTCCATCCGCCGGATCCCCGACAGCCGCTCCACGTCCTCCTGCTCCAGCCAGCCGTCGCAGCCGACCGTCACCTCGCCCTCGACCAGGCCCAGCGCCGCGTACTCCAGCGCCGCCGCCAGGTCGTCCACGTGGCAGAACTGCCAGCAGGGGCGGGAACCGGCCACCACCAGCAGCCGGGGAGCCTCGAAGTGCCGGGTCAGCACGGTGTCCACGCCGGGGCCCACCACCACGGCCGGGCGCAGCACCGTCACCTGCAGCCCCGGGTGGGCGCGCGGCGCCCGCCGGGCCAGCCGCTCGATCTCCAGCAGGTCCCCGACCAGCGAGGCCTCCTCGGTGGCCCGCAGCTCCGAGTCCTCGGCCAGCGGCACCTCGTTGTCGGCCAGCGCGCCGTAGACCATCGCGGAGGTGCACAGCACCACCCGGTGCACCCCGGCGGCGGCCGACGCCGTCAGCACCGTCTGGGCACCGCGCACGTTGTAGGCGCTGCGGGCCCGCGGATCGGACTCCATGCCGAAGTCCATCGCCAGGTGCACCACCACGTCGACCCCGGCCAGCCGCTCGGCCACCGCCGGGTCCCGCACGTCCAGGACCCGCCACTGCACGCCCGGGACCTCACCGCGCCGGTCGTCCACCGCCAGCACCCTGCGCACGTGCGGCGAGGCCACCAGCCGGGCGGCGACCCGCTCGCCCAGCACCCCCGCGGCACCGGTCACGGCCACGGTCAACGGCCGCCCGCCGTAGGCTGGAGGCGGCGACGCCGTGGCGTCCGGATCGTCCTCTCCTGCGGTCAGCCCAGAGCGAACGTCCGAAGGCGGGGAACTCACCGGCCATCCTCCACGGTTAGCTTATGTGCGTACGGACGTGTGTCACGTACGTCCATCCTGCCCGAGGCGAAGGCCCGGCGGTGCACCCGGCGCGGGCCTGGCCCTCGGGAGCCGCCCACGAGTCCCCCGCTCCACCGGAGTCCCGGGCGGACCGCACTGCCCGCCACACCCGTATGACGGCCGACCGGATCGAGGACCCCGTGAGCGACCTTCCCTTCGGATTCGGCGTTCCCCCCGAGGAGCCCGAGGACGGCAAGGCCAAGCCCGACGACGCGCAGCAGAAGAAGGAGCCGGGCCAGGAAGGCACCGGCGGCCCCCAGCCGTTCGGCTTCGGCGCCGGCAACCCCTTCGGCGCGATGTTCGGCCTGCCCGGCGCCCCGGGCGGCCCCGGCGGGCCCGGCGCCGACAACCCCTTCGCCGCGATGTTCGGCGGCCTCAACCCCGGCGACCTCGGTGCCGCCTTCCAGCAGCTCGGGCAGATGCTCTCCTTCGAGGGCGGCCCGGTGAACTGGGAACTCGCCCAGAACATCGCCCGGCAGACCGTCGTCGCCGAGCCCGCCGAGGGCAAGAGCAAGGACCGCTCCGTCGGCGACGCCGAGCGCTCCGCCGTCGTGGAGGCCGTGCGCCTGGCCGACCTGTGGCTCGACGGCGTCACCGAGTTCCCCTCCGGCGCCGCCGCCGCCGTCGCCTGGAGCCGCGCCGAGTGGATCGAGGCCACCCTCCCGGTCTGGAAGGACCTCGTCGACCCGGTCGCCGAGCGCGTCGGCAACGCCATGGGCGGCGTCCTGCCCGAGGAGATGCAGGCCATGGCCGGCCCGCTGATGGGCATGATGCGCTCCATGGGCGGCGCCATGTTCGGCACCCAGATCGGCCAGGCGCTCGGCGCCCTGGCCGGCGAGGTCGTCGGCTCCACCGACGTCGGCCTGCCGCTCGCCCCGGCCGGCAAGGCCGCGCTGCTCCCGCAGAACGTCGCCGAGTTCGGCGAGGGCCTGAACGTGCCCGCCGACGAGGTCCGGCTCTACCTCGCCCTGCGCGAGGCCGCCCACCAGCGCCTCTTCGCCCACGTCCCGTGGCTGCGGGCCCACCTGCTGGGCGCCGTCGAGGCCTACGCCCGCGGCATCAAGGTCGACACCTCCCGCATGGAGGAACTCGTCGGCCAGCTCGACCCGAGCAACCCCGAGGCCCTCCAGGAGGCGCTGGCCGGCGGCCTGCTCCAGCCCGAGGACACCCCCGCCCAGAAGGCCGCGCTGGCCCGCCTGGAGACCGCGCTCGCCCTGGTCGAGGGCTGGGTCGACGCCGTCGTGCACGCCGCCGCCGAGCCCCACCTGCCCCAGGCCGGCGCGCTGCGCGAGACCGTCCGCCGCCGCCGCGCCGCCGGCGGGCCCGCCGAGCAGACCTTCGCCACCCTGGTCGGCCTGGAACTGCGCCCGCGCCGCCTGCGCGACGCCGCCCGGCTCTGGGCGCTGCTCGCCGACGCCCGCGGCGTCGAGGGCCGCGACGCGCTGTGGGAGCACCCCGACATGCTGCCCACCGCCGCCGACCTGGACGACCCGGACGCCTTCGTGCACCGCGGCAGCGGCGACCTCGAGGGCGGCTTCGACTTCGACGCCCTCGACAAGCTGCTCGGCGAGGCCGCGGCCGGCAAGCCCGACCTCACCAAGAACGACCCGCCGAAGGGCGACGCGTCGAAGGACGAATCGCCGAAGGGCGACCAGGACGGCACCGACGGAAAGGGCGAGCCCACCGCATGACGGCCACCGGGACGGGCACGTCCACCCTCCACGCGGACGCCGTCCGCACCCTGACCGACTGGCGGCCCGCCGAGCGGGAGCAGGAACAGCTGCGGCTCGACTACCTCGCGCACCTGGCCGAGCAGCCCGAGGGCCTCTACCGGTCCTGCCTGCCCGCCCACATCACCGCGAGCGCGGCGGTCATCGACCCGGCCGCCGGGCGGGTGCTGCTCACCCTGCACCCCAAGGTCGGCATCTGGCTGCAGATGGGCGGGCACTGCGAGCCCGGCGACGCCGACCTCGCCTCCGCCGCGCTGCGCGAGGCCGTCGAGGAGTCCGGCATCCCCGACCTCACCCTGCTGCGGGAGGACGGCGTCCCCGTCCCCGCCAAGCTGGACCGGCACCTGGTCCGCTGCACCGGCAAGGACCGGCCGGAGAACACCCACCTGGACGTCCAGTACATCGCGCTGGCCCCGGCCGGAGCGCAGGCGCTGATCAGCGAGGAGTCGCTGGACCTGCGCTGGTTCGACTACGACCGGCTGCCGGAGCTGACCGACCAGTCGGTGCGCGACCTGGTCGCCCGGGCCCGGCGGATGACCGCCTGACCTCCTGACCTCCCGACCGGCTGAGGTGCGAAGCACCGAGGGGGCGCGGACCGTACGGTCCGCGCCCCCTCTCGCTGTCCTCCCTCACCCGCAGGAGGCCGCCGGATCCGGCCCCGGCGCACCGTGCCGGGCCCCCGGGATGTGCGGCAGCCGGGCGGCCGACACCACACCCTCCAGATAGCCGCGGGCCCGCTCCGTCCGCGGATAGGCCTCCAGCAGCGCCCAGAACGCCGCACCGTGGTCCGGCACCAACAGGTGCGCCAGCTCGTGCAGCAGCACGTAGTCCAGCACGTACTCCGGCATGCCCTGCAGCCGGTGCGACAGCCGGATCGTCCCCTCACTGGGGGTGCAGGAGCCCCAGCGCGAATTCTGATTGGTCACCCAGCGGACCTGCACCGGCTGCGCCCGACCGTCCAGGTACGCCGCCGACAACTCCCGGGCCCGGGCCATCAGGGCGTCGTCCCCGAGGACCCGCCGGCGCTCCTGGGCGGCGAGCTTCTCCAGCATCTGCGCGACCCAGCGCTGCTCCTCGGCGTGCGACAGCCGGGCCGGGATCAGCACGACGGTGCGGTCGCCCTCGCGGTAGGCGGAGACGGTGCGGCTGCGACGGGCGCTGCGCCGCACCTCGACCCGGCTGCGGTCGTGCGCCTCCGGGGGCACCACCCCGGCCGACGGGTGCTGCGGCCTCGCCTGCTGCTTCTCGTGCGGCTTCTCACGCTGCTCGTCCGGGCGCCCGCGCGTGCTCGGCGCCGCCATCTGCGACCCGGACGCTGCACGGGCACGCCGACGCGACGCCGGTGGATGGGAGTCCCGCTCGGCTGCCATGGCACACGACGTTACCCGGTACCACTGACAGAAGTCCGGTGCCGTGGCCGAAATCTTTCATGGAGCGATCGGGAACGAAAGACCGACGGAGGGTGTCCGGAAACCGACTCCCGGAAGGATGGCCAGTTATCCACAGGGCCCCCGAACAGCTGATGTGATCATGGGCCCGGGCCTGTGGATAACTTTCCGCACGCCGTCGCCGCGATGGGGCATGCTGCGGTCAGCCGTCCGGAAACGATCGGAAGGGAGATCACCGTGCGCCTCATGCTGAAGCCCGCCCTGTCCCGCAGCTGGCGGGACTCCGAGACCCTGCAGTTCGGCACCGTCACCCGGTACGCCGGGGTGCTCGGCAACGCCGACAAGGCCCTCTGCGAGTTCCTCGACCTGGTCGACGGGACACGCGAACGGCCCGAGCTGCTGTCCGCCGGCGAACGGATCGGGCTCGGCCGCGAGCCCACCGACACCCTGCTGAGCGAACTGGAGGAGACCGGGCTGCTGGACGACGCCGAGGCCGCCGGCCGGGCGCTGTCGCACTTCCCCCGGCCCCACCAGGACGTCCTCGGCCCCGACCTCGCCTCGCTGTCCCTGGTCCACTCCGGCCCGGGCGCCGCACCGGCGGTCCTGGCCCGCCGGGCCCGGGCCAGGATCGAGGTGCGCGGCGCGGGCCGGGTCGGCGCGGCCGTGGCGGCGGTGCTCGCCGCCGGCGGAACCGGCACCGTCACCGTGGCCGACAGCGGCCGGGTCCAGCCCGACGACTGCTCCCCCGCCGGGCTGCCGCCCTCGGACATCGGGCGGCTGCGCTCGACGGTCGCCCGGGAGGCCGTCCAACGCGCCACGGGCCGCCCACTGGACCCGGTGCCCCGGCGGAAGACCGACGACCCGCCGCCCGACTTCGTGGTCCTCGCGCCCCGGGACGGCAGCGCCGCCTTCGCGGGCGGGACGTACGAGGCCCGACTGCTGCTCAAGGCCGGGGTGCCGCACCTGTACACGGGCGTGGTCGAGGAGTTCGGCATCATCGGGCCGCTGGTGATCCCCGGGCGGTCGGCCTGCGGGCACTGCCTGGTGCTGCGCCGGGAGGACGAGGACGCGGCCTGGCCGCGGGTCCTCGCCCAGCTGGCGGACAACGGTCCCGGCCGGGCCCGCACCCCGGCCTGCGACACGGCCCTCGCCACGGCGGTGGCCGGACTGGCGGCGCTGCACGTCCAGGTCTACCTGGACGGCGGCCGGCCACCGAGCGTCGACGGCTGGTGCGAGGTCTCCGCAGGCGACGGCATGCCCCGCCGCCTGCGGCTGCGAGGACACCCGGACTGCGGCTGCCTGTGGCAGCCGCTGCCGCCGGGCTGAGGAGGACGGAGGGAGAGACGGAACAAGGAACGCACCGGGCCCGGGCCCGGCGGCTGCGGGGCTCAGCAGCCGCCCGACCCGAAGCCCGGGGCCAACCCGGGCGAAGCACCCGGCCAGGCGAGCCCATGGCCAGGTGAGCCCATGGCCCGGGGCCCGGCGGGGGGCGGGGCGGGGGGCGGGCGTAGCCGGCGCCGGGGGGGCGGGGGGCGGGGGGGGCC